>CASFSH010000040.1 GCA_949297205.1 uncultured Bacillota bacterium
AATATTTTGGGAACAAAATATTTATTCATGGTGCAAGGTTTTTTTGTAAAGATGCACAAAACCCTTGCACCCAAACAATTCTGAAACGCTTGTAAGCCGCTATGCGGCTGCGTTTCATAATTGTTCAGCAGTCATTATATAAAATGACAGACAAAAATGGCTTACCTGATTTATTTGTATGTCATTTTATTTTAATAATGTTTAAAGAATATCAAATTACAAACTTTAATGTGATTATTTCAAAGTTTTTGATGTTTAATTCAACTTTATTGTCAGATGAAGGCAGTTTTTGGATATTGTTTTCGAGCATATCGCAAAGATATACCTCTTTAAAATCGAAACCTGCAGTAATGATTGTTTTTGTTTTTGAATTATAATCTTCATAAATTCTTGCAATAACAGTGTTATCATCTTCTGCTTTTTTTATTGTTTCAACAATAACATTGTCTTTATCGGAATTAATAAGAGAGAATTTTTCAGGTAATACCGATTTGTTGGCTTTGATTTCAACAGCTTCCAAAGGCATATTTAAAAGATACCCCTGCATTACAGTTTTGCCCGTTCTGAAATCACCCAGATGAGGATACAGTGAGTATGTGAAGGTATGTGTTCCTCTGTCGGCAACAGGGTTTGGATTTGTTGCGGCTTTTAACAGAGATATTTTCATTATGTTACCCTCAATGCTGTAACCGTATTTACAGTCATTTAAAATACTTACGCCGTAATCGCATTCCGAAAGATCTGCCCATTTATGTGCGCATACTTCAAATTTTGCCGCATCCCAGCTTGTATTCTGATGTGTGGGTCTTTCAAGATTACCGAATTGAATATCATATGTTGCAAACTGAGAATGAATGTCAACAGGAAAGGCGGCTTTCATTAAAACATGATCCTCATGCCAGTCAACAAATGTTTCAAAATCAATTCTCTTTGAATCTTTATTTAATTTTATTTTTTGTCTGATAACAGAATTACAGTATTTACGTGTTATTTCTATACCGTCTGCAAAATATTTTACATCGGTTACATCATCGGCAATCCACATTTTTTGTTTATAATAGCTGGTAATTTCCCATGCGTCATATTCTCGGGGATAGTCTTCAAAAATTTCTATTCTGTTTGCAGTCATTCCCGGCACTATAATCTCTCTGTCCGATTCTTTATCATAAACAGAAATTATTTCATAATTGTCATTAAACAATACCTTGATCAGATTATTTTCAATAAGTTTTTCCGATACATGTATATTCATATCAACAGTTTTGTTATCGATAACTTTCCAGCCATGAGCGGGAATGTTTTCTGCAAAAATTTTATTTCCGTCAAAATCGATAACATCACTTATCTCATACGGAGTAGGATTATATACTAAAATTCCGCCGTTTGTATCTATTTTGGAGGCAATATTCTGAAGTTTGCTGTTTATAGTATTTCTTGTTGATTTTAAAATATGGTCATATTCAACATCGGTAACATCATATACTTCCTTTATGGAAGAACCGGGTATAATATCATGAAATTGATTTAGCAATACATTAATCTGATTGTCATGAAATTCTTTTTCCGGATATTCTCCGCCGTTTAATATCATATCGGTCACACAGAGAGTTTCCGCCTCCATAATTGACAGTTCGCTCTTTCTGTTATTCTTTTTATTTTTTGCAATGGAAGTGTATGTACCTCTGTGCATTTCAAGATACAGTTCTCCTACCCATCTGTTTTCTTTTCGTAATTTATAGGAATTTTCGGTATATTTTTCTTCTGTTTCATCAAAGAATTGACCGGCTTTTTTCATTACCGTTTTCGGCATTCCGGGAATACCTTTATTTAAACGTCTGAAATGTTCCATCATTTCATGTGTCGGACCGCCGCCGCCGTCACCATATCCGAATGTCATAATATTTTCAGTGCTTATGGATTTGTCTTTATAATTATTGGATAAGGCATAAATATTTTTGGCGTCAAGTATATGATTGTATTCTTTTATAAAAGAAGAGAAAACCTCGGTTCCGTCAATGCCCTGCCACATAAATGTATCATAAGGGAAAGAATTTGTTTCGTTCCAGTATATCTTTGTTGTAAAGAATTGGGTTATACCGCTTTTTTTCAATATTTGAGGCAAAGCAGCGCTGTATCCGAATACATCGGGAAGCCATAAAATTTTACTGTCAATTCCGAATTCATCTTTTATAAATTTTTTACCGTGTAAAATCTGTCTGATAAGGCTTTCTCCGCTTATAAGATTTGTGTCGGCTTCAAGCCACATTGCACCTTCAACTTCCCATCGGCCTTCTTTTACACGTTTTTTTATTTCTTTGTACAATTCGGGATCATTGTCTTTTACGTGCTGATAAAGCTGAGGCTGACTTGACATAAACATATAATCATCATATCTTTTCATCATGTTGTTTACCGTTGCAAAACTTCTTTGTGCTTTTTCTTTTGTCTGCGCAACAGTCCACAGCCATGCAACATCTATGTGAGTATGTCCTATACAGCTTATTGTTGTTTCTCCTTTGCCGCAAATATCCGTATAAAAGTCCTTTTCCAGACATTCAATTGTTTTGTCTACACTGTCGTGAAAGGTTTTGGAGGAAACATCTCTTAAGTCAAGATTAAATAATGCTTTGTCAAGGCTGTCTCTTATGTTTATATAGTCATATGAAGAACTGTCAAGTAACTGCATACATTCATACGGTACAAGAAGATGATAATACAGTTTTTCGATTTGCAGGTCTGTTTGAATAAGAGAGATGTTTACTCTGTATTCCGAATTATCGGTCATTGAAGAATAAAAATATATGTAAGCATCATATTCTTTATCATATTCAACGGGAAGCCATGTATGATTCACGTCAAGTCCCTGTGCGGTAATTCCGTTTAAGAAGATAATTCCCTGGGGATTACTTGCATCCCAACATCCTTCCTTGCCTGTAAAAACTGAGATTCTCAATTCTTTTCCGTGCTGTTTTTTTATTGCCGGAATTTTAAAGTGAAACCAATGATGTTCATCAATACCTTTTAATATTGTATCTTTTTTGTATTCCTTCCATCCTGCATTTTTGTCGGGAGGAGTGTTTGAAGTTTTATATTCAGGAACTCGGATATATTCACATTCCAAGTCTTTTACCGGTTCGGAAATAAGATTTTTTAATGTTTCCGTCATTACTCTTATTTTTTCTTGAGCAAAATCCATAATAATGATTTCCTTTCGTTTTTAATAAGGGCTTGTCCCGTCATTCAATGAAGTTAAGAACATTGTATAGCAGCGCCGCAATCATGGAACTTGTACTGCCGCCGGCTGCGTTGTTGTTCTTCGACGTCTGAAAAGAGGGGACATCTTGCCCGCAATTATTTTTTTATTATTATATATTACATGATTTTTTATTTCATCTGTTGACATGATTTATATTTTGTGGTATTGTGATATTGAGGTGGAGAAAATGATAAGTAATATGCTTGATGAAATATATCATGTGAATGAAAAAACCGGTTTTCTGTGCAGATACATAAAAAGCGATACCGAAAGATTTGCCCCGCATTATCACAATTATTATGAAATATTTTTAATGCTCAGAGGAGATGCAAAGCATATAGTAAATGATACAGAGCATATTCTTACACCGGGGAATCTTTTGTTTATTCGTGATTTTGACTGTCATGAATATATAAGACAGAACAATGAAACATTTGATTTTATAAATCTCGCATTTAAAAAAAGAGAGTTTGAGTCTATGTGCGGATATTTAGGTGAAAACTTTAATGCGGACTCACTTTTGAGTACAGAGCAGCCGCCGGTAGTACTTCTTACCGAGTCGGAAAAAAGCAAAGTATATTTTTCTTTGTCGGAACTGATAAATACAGATGATTCCGCACTTGTTAAGATTAAATTCAAAAAGCTTCTGCTTGATTTGTTTACGTCCTATTTTATAAATTATAAGCCGTCAAAAGAATATATACCCTTGTGGCTTGAGGTTACTTATGAAAAGATGAAAAAGCCAAGAAATTTTATATCGGGAACAGAAAAAATGTATGAGATTTCCGGAAAAAGCAGAGAACACTTGTCAAGAAGCATGAAAAAATATTATAATACAACACCTACCGAGTATATTAGTGATTTGCGGTTAAATTATTGTGCAAATCTGTTGATTTCAAGTAATTTACCTGTTACAGATATATGCTATGAATGCGGATTTGATAATTTATCATGGTTTTATAAAATTTTTTGCAAAAAATACAATATGCCTCCCGGACAATACAGAAAAGAGCATGTATGGCAAAGAAGTCAATAATTTTTAAGTGATTTAAACACAGAAGGGTACAAAAATGTGTATATTGATATAATTAAGTACTGATTTGCTGCAATAAATTGTTAATTATATTTTTTTTTCAAAAAAACACTTGTATTTTCCATAAAATTATGGTAAAATATATAAAGATGATGAAGATGAGACGAAAGAGTGGGTTTAAGCCCACTCTTTCGTATTGTTAAGAAACATTGATATAAAAGTGATAAATGCTTATTTAATTAAGGATTTATAGGATTCTGTTGACTATGGGTTAATGTATAATGGTGCAGAAAAAAAGAAAGGAGCAATAAATGGCCGGTACAATTGATAAAGTATTCGAGATTGCAGATAAGATAGCGGAAAAACTTGACTACAGTGTGGTTGATGCCGAATTAAAAAAAGAAGGCAAAGAAAAAGTTTTAAGAATTTATATTGATGCGCAGGGCGGTGCAGGTCTTGACGAATGTGAAAAATTCAGCAGGGCATTTGATGAAGAGTTTGATAAACTTGACATTATAAAAGAAGCTTATATGTTGGAAGTATCGTCGCCCGGTGTGGACAGGGTATTGAAAACAGAAAGGGAATTTAAGCATTATATAGGCCGTAAAGTCGAAATAAAACTGTATAAAGCAATAGAAGGTATGAAAGAATTTAGTGCGGTTCTTATGGGATATGAAGATAATACGGTGAGGGTAACAGCAGAAAATAAAGAAATAAAAATTCCTGTTTCTCAGGCCGTTTATATAAAACTTTATTTCAGAATGAATGAATAGCTTATATAAAAATATTCGGAAAGGAAAGATAAGAAAATGAGTGAAACAAGATCAAGAAAAAAGAAAAAGGGTGAATTCGATGAGGCGGCAGAACTTCTTTCTGCTCTGAATGATTTATGCGCCGAAAAGAATATAGATCCCGATTTTTTGCTTAACGCATTGGAAACGGCATTAATAACAGCATATAAGAGAAATTTCAACTCAGCGCAGAATGTTAAGGTCAGTATAGACAGAACAACCGGACAATATAAGGTGTTTGCACAAAAAGAAGTTACAGAAAATGTCGAACCGGGTACAGAACAATTATATATTTCTCTTGAAGATGCAAAAAAGATAAGCGGAGAATATAATATAGGGGATATCATTGATATAGAAGTAACTCCGAGAAATTTCGGAAGAGTCGCTGCGATGAATGCAAAGCAGGTTGTAACTCAAAAAATACGCGAAGCGGAACGTGAGCAGGTATATACCAATTCTACAAAGATATTGAATGATATAATACCGGGAAGAATACGCCGAATAGATGATGATAACAGAGTGTTTGTTGAGGTTGAAATAGAGAAGGAAGAAGGAATAGAAACAGTGGAGGCACTTCTTCCCTTTGATGAAATTCCGAAAAGTGAACAGCCCCCGAAAAGACATTATGCTCCAAACATGAGAATAATGGTTTATGTCAGTGAGGTAAGAGGAGGAAACAAAGGTACACAGGTTGTTGTATCAAGAACACATCCCAACCTTGTAAAAAAACTCTTTATCAGAGAAGTCCCCGAAATTTCTTCGGGATTGGTTGAAATAAAGAGTATAGCACGTGAAGCAGGTTCAAGAACAAAAATAGCAGTCTATTCAAATGATCCGAATGTTGATCCTCAGGGTGCCTGCATAGGAAAGAACGGGATTAGAGTTAATCAGATAAGCGATGAATTGCGAGGGGAAAAAATTGATATTGTAAAATGGAGCGAAAATCCGGTGGAATTAATTACCGCAAGTCTTAGCCCGGCAAGTGTACTTAATGTTGAAATAAAAGAATCTGAAAAAATGGCAATTGTAACCGTACCTGAAAATCAGCAGTCTTTGGCAATAGGCGGCGGAGGACAAAATGTACGCCTTGCAGCAAAACTCACAGGCTGGAAAATAGATATAATCAGACCGGGTGACGTTAAGGAAGATATTGCAGATGATACGGACGATAATGAGGAAACAGAGGAATAATAAATATGTCAAAACACATACCTCAAAGAATGTGCGTTATATGTCGGAAAATGTCAGACAAAAATGAATTGATAAGATTGATTTTTGATGGTTCACAGCCGGTCATAGACATGAAACAGAACAAATTACAGCGCGGAGTATATATATGCAGAAATCCGGAGTGTATTGAAAAAGCACAAAGAAGAAAGATTTTTTCAAAAATATATAAAAAGAATATTTCAGAACAAATTTACGAGGAGATAAAAGAATATGCCGCAAGATAGGATTTTATCCATGATAGGGCTTGCAAAACGTGCCGGTATGATTACAAGCGGTGCACAGCAATGTGAAAAGAATATAAGAACGGGAAAAGCCCAATTAATAATTATTGCAAAAGATATTTCGGATAACGGCCGAAAAGCCATTACCGATTCATGCAGGCATTATTCTGTAAAATATATTGAATACTCCGATATGTATACACTGGGGTCTGCAATAGGTGCTCAGGGAGTCAGGACAGTGATTTCGGTAAATGATAAAAATTTTGCGGATGCTGTATTGACTAAATACGCTGCGTCAGAAACAGGAAGGAATGGTGAATAATATGGCACAATCAAACATTAAAGTTCAGGAATTTGCTAAAGACTTAAAAGTTACAACCAAAGATGTTATAGAAAAACTTGCAGGTATTGGAATTACTGTAAAATCAGGTGCTTCTTATTTGGAAGAAGAACATTTGGGTATATTGATGGATATATATACAAAAGAACATGATATGGGCGATGCTCCTATAGTAAAAGCACCTTTGAATAAAAAAGAAGAATCAGTAAATGAAAAAGAAGTTAAGACGCAGGTTACTGATAAAACAAAAGAAACAGAAAAAGTGCAGACGGAAGTAAAAAAGAAAGAAAACAAAAAGAAAGAAAACAAAAAGAAAGAAACAGTAAAAGAGGAGCCGGTATCTGAAAAGAAAGAAAAAATACCTGAAAAATCCGTTGCTGAAAGCAAAGATAAGAAGGCAGAAAAACAGGCGGCTGACAATGCGAAACCGAAAAAGAAACAGGAATTTAAAAAACCTGCTCCACAGAAGCAAAAATCCGAAAAAATAGAATTGAAATTCGAAGGAAATGACGAAGAAAAAATATCGGTTACCGACGATTCACAAAATGTCAGATATGTTGACACAAGAACTTCCACAGTTGAACTGGAAAAAATCGAATCAAGGGAAAGACTTGAAAATCTTGTGTCGGAAGATATGCGTGATATGGCCGGCGGACGAAGCAAGAAAAAGAAAAAAAGCAGAAATGAGAAAAATTTAAACTTTGCCGAAAAAGAAAAGAACGAATCAAAAAAATCGGTTGAGATTAAAAAGAAAGAAGAACCGAAATCGGTTGAAATTCCCGAAACAATAACAGTAGGAGAATTTGCTCAAAAACTCGGAAAATCTGCTGCTGAGATTGTTAAAAAACTTATGATGCTTGGAGTTATGGCAACGCTTAATCAGTCAATAGATTTTGATACTGCTGTATTAATTGCAGATGATTTTGGCATTGAAGTTAAAAAAGAAATTGTGTTGACAAAAGAAGATATTTTATTTGAAGAGGAAGAAGATAAGCCGGAGGATCTCGTTCCGCGTTCACCTGTTGTAGTTGTAATGGGACACGTTGACCATGGTAAAACTTCTTTGCTTGACGCAATCAGAAATACTTCTGTGACCGATACCGAAGCGGGCGGCATTACTCAGCATATCGGTGCATATACGGTTAGATTGAATGACAGAGATATTACCTTTTTGGATACTCCGGGACACGAAGCATTTACTACCATGCGTGCAAGAGGTGCACAGGTAACGGATGTTGCAATTCTTGTGGTAGCTGCCGATGACGGTATTATGCCCCAGACCATAGAGGCAATAAACCATGCAAAGGCTGCAGGAGTTACCATAGTTGTTGCAATAAATAAAATTGATAAAGAAAATGCCAATGTTGAAAGGGTAAAACAAATGCTTGTGGAACATGAGCTTGTTCCGGAAGAATGGGGCGGAGATACTGTTTGTGTTGAAATATCCGCAAAGAAAAGAATTAATATTGACAGCTTGCTTGAAATGGTACTTCTTATTGCAGATATGAAAGAGTTAAAAGCAAATCCAAATAAGCCTGCAAAGGGTACAGTAATTGAAGCACAGATTGATAAGGGAAGAGGACCTATAGCTACGGTTCTTGTTCAGGACGGTACACTGAATGTGGGAGATGTAGTAATAGCGGGTACTGCAGTAGGTCACGTTCGTGCAATGGTAAACGATAAGGGAAGAAGAGTAAAAACTGCAGGTCCGTCTATTCCTGTTGAAATTCTTGGTTTGTCGGAAGCACCTTCCGGCGGAGATATTTTCAGGGTTGTTAAAGACGAAAAACTTGCCCGTGAAGTTGCTGAAAGCAGAAGACAAGAACAGAAAGAAACAAGATTTAATGCTACAGTGAAGGTTTCACTTGATAATCTTTTCTCACAGATAGATGAGGGCAATATGAAAGAACTCAATGTAATCATAAAGGCAGATGTTCAGGGTTCGGTTGAAGCTGTTAAGCAATCACTTGAAAAATTATCAAATGAAGAGGTAAGAGTAAAGGCAATTCATGGCGGAGTAGGTGCAATTAATGAATCCGATGTAATGCTTGCAAATGCTTCGAATGCTATTATTGTAGGATTTAACGTAAGACCTGATGCCGGTGCGGCAGCAGCTGCATCTTTGCATGAAGTTGATATACGCTTATACAGAGTGATATATCAGGCAATTGAAGAGATTGAGGCAGCAATGAAAGGTATGCTTGACCCTGAATTTAAAGAGGTTGTAATAGGTCATGCGGAAGTTAGACAGACCTTCAGGGTTTCGGGAGTGGGAACAATTGCCGGTTGTTATGTAACTGACGGTAAGATTACAAGAAATGCGGAAGTTAGACTTGTAAGAGACGGTATTGTTGTATATGAGGGTACCGTTGACAGCTTAAAGAGATTTAAAGATGATGCAAAAGAGGTAAGTGAAAACTTTGAATGTGGTATAGGATTGTCAAACTTTAACGATATAAAAGAATCAGACGTTATTGAATGTTATGTAATGGAAGAAATAGAAAGATAATTTGTATATTTGTATCTTGATTAAAGAACGGAGAACTGAAATGGATAATTATGAAATATTAAAAACCATCAGCGGGGAAAAGATAAATAATACCGAAGAATGGGAAACATTCAGAAGAAATGAAATTATTACATTATTCTCAAACTATGTTTACGGAGTCAGAGATTCATGGTGTCCTGAAAAACTGGATTATTGTGTGATGGAACAGGAGCACAATTACCAAAATAAAAATATTTTTTACAAGGCAGTAAAATTATATAAGGATAATTTTGACTTTAACATTAAAATGTTTCTCCCTGAATCAGATAAACCGGTGCCGGTATTTGTGTATATAATGCACGAATTTGAGAGCAATGAAGCAGATTTTGAAAAGGAACTGAATTATAAATGTGTTCCTGTAGAAGATATTATAAGCCGTGGGTACGGTGTTGTTGTAATGCCTACCGAAAAAGTATATCCGGATTGGGAACATAAATCGGGATATAAGGATGGAGTGTTCAGTCTTATGCCGGAAAATGAAAAACGCAGAAGAAATTCATGGGCAACAATTTCCGCCTGGGCATGGGGTGCGCAGCGAGTGATGGACTATTTGCAGACCGATGAGCTTATTGATAAAAACAATATAGCTGTTGCAGGACATTCAAGAGGAGGAAAAACCGCATTGTGGTGCGGTGCGGAGGATCAGAGATATTCCTTTGTTATTTCAAATAATTCCGGATGCATGGGTGCATCAATTTTAAAAGGCAAGACAGGTGAACATATTAAAGATATAAATATAACCGATTGGTTTTGTGAGAAATTTCACGATTTTAATGACAGAGAAGAATTTTTGCCTGTAGATCAGCATATGCTTTTGGCTCTAATTGCACCAAGACTGCTTTATGTTACAAGCTCCGAGGAGGATTCATGGGCAGATCCTGCAAATGAATTTAAGGCGTGCGTTGAGGCAAGCTGTGTTTATGAGATGTATAACATAAAAGGCGTTGTAATGGAAGATGAGAAACCGAATGTGAATTGCTCATATCATGAGGGGAATATAGGTTATCATATGAAAAACGGTGAACATTCGATTACTCCCTTTGACTGGAAAAATTTTATGGATTTTTGGGATATTCATAAAAAATAAAACTATTTGCGGAGATGATAAAGATGGGTGACATCAGTATATTGGTTGCCGGAGATTTTTGTGTAAGAGGAAACAGCGAGATTTATGCAGACGCCGGTAAAGCACAAAAATTAACTGCAGAATTAAAAAGCAGAATATTAAAAGCCGACTTATCAATGGTAAATGCAGAAACTGTATTTACCGATGATGAGTCACCGATACTGAAATCCGGTCCTGCGTTAAGGTCTTCCGAAAAATCTTTGGAAATTTTAAAAAATCTTGGTTTTACCATAGCTGCATATGCCAACAATCATTCTTTTGATCAGGGTGCTGAAAATATGCTTTTGTCCATGGAACGTATGAGAAAAGCAGGTATGTATGTAATCGGAGCAGGAAAGAATAACGAAGAAGCAAATAAAATATTATATATTCAAAAGAAAAATAAAACGATAGCATTTTTGAACTTTGCCGAGCATGAATTCGGATATGCAAAGGAGGATTCCCCGGGTACGGCAGGACTTGATTTTTTTGAAAATACAAAACTTATAAAAGAAGCCCGGAAAAATTCCGATGCGGTCATAGTATACATACACGGCGGATGTGAACATTGTCCCATTCCAAGACCCGGTTTGGTAAAAATATGCAGAGGATTTGCGGATGCGGGAGCCGGAGCGGTGGTTGTCTCGCATTCACATTGTCCCGTAGGATATGAAATATATAACAATGTTCCGATATGCTACGGAACAGGGAACTTTTATATGGCGGCACTGAATTCCGGAATGGAAGATACTCTTTGGAATACAGGATATATGGCGGAATTTACAGTTTCGGATGAAAATATAACTTTAAGTATTGTTCCGTATGTATTTGGACTTAACGGAGAATATTTAAGACTTTTAAGCTCTGAGGAAAATAAAATTTTTATGGAATATTTGAAGGAGATTTCGCAGATTATAAATAATAAGCTTCTTTATAAAAAATTGTGGAACGCATGGTGCAGCATATATATGAACGGATGGGCAAGAGATTTTATAAGAAATTTTAATATAGACAATTCTCCTTCCGATGAATATGTATTGTTTGTACGTAATTCATATGTGTGCGAAAGTCACAGTGAGGTTATGAAAACATATTATGCCGAATATTGTGATAATGATGCGGATGATATAAAATATAAAGAAATGATAAAAAAATATCAAAAAAGACTTTTTTAATTTATAAAATTCCAAAAGTAAGAAATTTGTATTGAATGTACAAAAAAAGAAAGGAAAACAATGGCAAAAGACAGAATAAATAAAATAAACGAAGAGGTAATGCGTGAACTGGCGCAAATAATCAGGGAACTTAAAGATTCAAGGATTCCTATGATCACAAGTGTTGTTGCAGTAAGTGTAACAAATGATTTAAGCTACGCCAAGGCATATATAAGTGTATTCGGAGATGAAGAAACACAAAAAAATGCTTTGAAGGGGTTAAAAAGTGCATCCGGATTTATAAGAAGGGAAATAGGACATAGATTGCAGCTCAGACATACACCGGAGTTTCAGTTTGAACTGGATCATTCAATAGAATACGGTTCAAAAATAAATCAGATGATAAATGATATTAATAAAAAAGGAAATAATAATGGATAATATTGCTAAAATTATTAAAGAATCGGATAATATAGCTATAATAGCACATACCGATGAGGATTGTGATGCATTATGCAGTTCTCTTGCTTTAAGAGAGATGCTGAAAAATATCGGAAAAAATGTTATATATTTTGTAAGCGGTCCTGTAGAACACAGGTTGTCTTTTTTTAAAAATGACTACTGTATTTATGATGACAGTTATTCCGAAAATATATATGATCTTGTTATATGTCTTGATTCGGCAGATGAGGGACGACTGGGTAAAAGAGTAGATTTGTTAAAAAAAGCAAAAAAATCTATAAACATAGATCATCACTATACCAATACTATGTATGCAGATGAAAATCGTGTAAACGGAGATATGTCATCAACCGGCGAGATGATATATGATTTGTTTGAAGAAATGAATGTGAGTATCACATCTACTATTGCGGAATATCTTTATTCTGCTATAATGGGGGATACAGGATGCTTGAAATACAGTTGTGCATCGCCAAAAACAGTAATGATTATTTCAAAATTGATGGAAACGGGAATTGATCATGCAATGCTGTGCAGAAAACTGTTTGATACAGAGACTATCAATGCTATAAAAGCAAAGGCTGAAATAATGAAAAATATTAAAAGTTATTATAACGGGCTTGTAAGTATTGTTACCATTGATGAAATGGAATTAAAACAATATAATATTTCTGAAAAAGATGTAGGGGATATTGTAAATATTCCGCGTTGTGTTGAAGGAACACAAATAGCTGTATCTTTAAGAAAAATACCTGAAAAAATAAAAATCAGTTTTCGCTCGAACGGTAACTATAATGTCGGGGAAATTGCCCAAAAATTCGGCGGAGGCGGTCATACTATGGCGGCGGGCGCATCAATAACGGGATGCAGTCTTGAAGAAGCAGAAGAAAAAGTGGCAGCAGCTATTGGAGAGGTAATAAATGGTTGAATATGATAATGATGCAATAGTGTATCCGTATATAACAGATTATCTGAGAAGAGAAATACCGCCCAAAAAGGGTATTCTTGCAGAACTTGAGGAATATGCACAAAAAAATTCCGTACCTATAGTACAGCCTGAAACTGCACAGCTTTTATCGGTACTTGTGTATATAAAACGTCCCGTCAGAATCCTGGAGGTGGGATGTGCTATAGGATATTCGGCGATACTTATGTCAGAAGGACTTTGTGAGGGTGGAAGCATAACCACGATAGAATGGGATGCGGATATGGCAGAAATTGCAAGAAAAAATATTGAAAAGGCAGGTTTATCCGATAAAATTCATGTGATATATAATGATGCAAAAGACGTTATTCCTACATTGACATCGGAATATGATATTATTTTTCTTGACGGACCTAAAGCACACTACATCTATATGATGAATGATTGTATTAGACTTTTAAAAAAGGGAGGAATATTGATTTCCGACAATGTTTTGTATAAAGGAATGACTGCCGATGACAATCATGTTATACGTAGAAAGATAACTATAGTTAAGCGGTTGAGAAGATTCATACAGGCGCAGATGCAAAGAGATGAATTAAAAACGGTAATACTTCCTTTAGGTGATGGAGTAACCGTTGCAGTGAAAAAATAAATATTAAAAATGATGCTCACTGAAAAACTGCGGTGTATAACCGTAATTATTCAGTGAGCATTTATATTATTTAATTCTCAAATCAAGCATTGGAGAGTATTTTTCACGGAAACTGTCAAAAGTATCATTTTCAATTGATTCTCTTATTTTTGCCATTAGTTCATTATAAAAATAAAGATTATGAATAACTGCAAGCCGTAAACCGAGCATTTCTTTTGCTTTAAAAAGATGTCTTATATATGCACGGGAATAGTTGCGGCAGGCTTCGCATTGACAATTTTCATCAATAGGGAGAGGATCTCTTTCGAATTTTTGGTTCATAAGATTTATTGTTCCGTTCCAGGTAAAAATAAATCCGTGACGTGCATTTCTTGAAGGCATAACACAGTCAAAAAAGTCAATACCCCTGGCTACACCCTCAATAATATTTGACGGTGTGCCTACGCCCATAAGATATCGTGGTTTGTTTTCAGGAGCGTGGGGAAGAACAATGTCTAAAATATGATACATTTCTTTGTGGGTTTCACCTACAGCAAGTCCTCCTATTGCATAGCCGGGAAGATCAAGTTTTGCGATTTCTTTCATATGCCATATTCTTAGTTCATCAATTATTCCACCCTGATTGATTCCAAAAAGCATCTGCTGTTTATTAATGGTATCATCAAGTTTGTTAAGACGTGTCATTTCATCTTTACAGCGCACAAGCCAGCGGTATGTTCTTTCACATGACTGCTTTACATAATCGTATGGTGCCGGATTTTCCACACATTCGTCAAATGCCATTGCAATGGTAGATGCAAGGTTTGATTGTATCTGCATACTTTCCTCAGGTCCCATAAAAATTCTTCTGCCGTCAATGTGGGAGTTAAAGCTTACCCCTTCTTCTGTTATCTTTCTTAATTTTGCAAGTGAAAAAACCTGAAAACCTCCGCTGTCGGTTAGAATAGGTCTGTCCCAATTCATGAATTTATGAAGACCGCCCATTTCTTTTACAATCTTATCTCCCGGTCTTAAATGGAGGTGATATGTGTTTGACAGTTCAATCTGACAGCCTAATTTTTTTAAATCAAGTGTTGATACAGCGCCTTTTATAGCAGCAATTGTACCAACATTTTGAAATACAGGTGTTTCTACCGTCCCATGAACGGTGTGAAAACGTCCCCTCCTTGCCAATCCATTTGTGTGTAATATTTCAAACATAAGTTTCTCCTGTTATTTTAATAAGTCTTTACAGGCTTCCAGCCATTTTTTTGCAATAAATGCGTGTCCTGCCGGGGTAGGATGAATACAGTCCAAAGACCAGTGACCGCAGCCGTATTTTTTTCCGAGTTCTGCAAAATCATCAAACAGAGGAACAAATACCGCATCATATTTTTCTGCAAGCTTTTTTACACGGCTGCCACGTTCTTTTATATTTGAACTCCAAATATCCCATTTTGTAAATATGTCATTTGAAGAATCAGAAATATTCGGATCCTTTTCACGTAAATCATACTGCATTACGAACGGTTCAAGCAATACAAATTTAGAGTTAGGGTGTGTTTTTTTTGCACTTGCAAGCATTCTGTCATACATAAACTCAAATTCATCAGCATCTGCCCCCTGTCCCATTCTAAGCTCAAAACCTACATCGTTTATGCCGTTCATAACACTCAATAAATCAAAATCAATATTTAAAGTGTCTTCAATCCAGCGTGCATACATATCGCCTATTCTGTTGCCGGCAATTGCGCGGTTATATATTGTATAGTCAGGATGTTCAAGTAAAAGATTAGATGCAACAAGATTAACGTACCCTGTACCAAAACCATTGTTCGGTTCAGTTATTCGCCTGTCACGGGTGCTGTCGGTCACAGAATCTCCCTGAAATAAAATTTTCATAATATCATCTCCGTATAAAATTTTTATTTATCATAAAATTTGATAGAGTCTTAAACCGATTTGGATTAAGACTCTGTATTAACTAAAAATTATATATTTTATAAAGAAAGCTGTTTTTTAACATCCGCAAGAATATCTGTTACTTTCTTTTGTGCAGCTTCAAAGCTTTCAGCAGAAGATGCAAGGTAAATTTTTATTTTCGGCTCTGTTCCTGATGGTCTTATTATAAAGTAAGATTTGTTGTCTGACAGATTGTATTTTAAAACATCTGATTTAGGAAGTCCTTCAAGCGGTTTTACATTGCCGTCAGATTCTTTAATTGTCTGATTCAGATAATCTGTAGTGGTTACAATTTCCATACCATTTACATTGGTAAGAGGATTAATTCTAAGATTTTTTAAGAGTTCTGCCATTTTCTCCATTCCGTCTTTACCGGGCATTGTAACAGAAACAGTTTTTTCAAAATAATAACCGTATTTTTTGTAAATATCCTGCAAAGCTTCATACAAAGACATATTTTTTGTTTTATAGAATGCTGCCATTTCTGCAATCAGCATTGTTGCGGTAACGCCGTCTTTATCTCTTGCATGGGTACCTGCCAGATAACCGTAGCTTTCTTCAAATCCGAACACATAAGTGTGTGAACCGGTTTGTGCAAATTCTGTCATTTTTTCGCCTATATATTTAAATCCTGTCAGAACATTCATAATTTCAACACCGTATGCTTTTGCAATTGCCGCTGCAAGTTCTGTTGTAACTATTGTTTTTATTATAACGGAATTGGGGGCAAGTGTACCCTTTGCTTTTTTCTGTGATAAAATATATTCACACAGCAGTGCACCGGTTTGATTACCTGTAAGTGTTTGATATTCTCCGGCTGCGTCTCTTACAACAATACCCACTCTGTCACAGTCAGGGTCGGTTCCGATAATTAAATCAACGTCATTTTGTTTTGCCATATTTATGGCTATTTCAAAGCCTTCTTTGTCTTCGGGGTTAGGAGATTTAACTGTGGGGAAATTTCCGTCCTCGGTATCCTGTTCTTTAACAACCATTACGTTTTTAAAGCCCATTCTCTTTAATATTGCCTGAACAGGTCTGCTTCCTGTACCATGAAAAGGAGTATAAATAAGCTTAAATGTATCCGCAACTTTTTTTACTGCTTCAGGGTTTAATTGCTGAACAGATATTGCATCCAAAAATTGTTCGTTTAGTTTTTCCCCAACAATCTCCAAAAGTCCGCTGTTTTTTGCCTCTTCCATTGATACAATTTTAATGTCATCAAACACATCATAGCTGTCAATTGCTTTAATAACAACCTCTGCAGCATCCGGAGGCAATTGTCCTCCGTCGGAACCATAAACTTTATAGCCGTTGTATTCCTTTGGATTATGACTTGCAGTGATAACAACACCCAATGCACAGCCTAATGTTCTTATTCCGAAGGAAACCTCGGGTACTGAATGAACAGTATCAAAAAGATATACTTTTATTCCGTTGGCAACAAGAACCTTTGCTGTTTCTTCGGCAAAAATTTTTGAATAATTTCTTGTGTCGTAACCGATCAGAACGCCGGCTTTTTTTGCGTCTTCACCCAAATCAAGAACTCTTTTTGCAACTCCCATGGTAGCACGTCTTACATTATAAATATTCATACGGTTTGTGCCTGCACCCAATATTCCGCGCATACCTGCAGTACCGAATTCAAGCTCTCTGTAAAAACGATCTTCCTTTTCTTTTTCATTGTCTTTTATGCTTAACAGCTCTTGTTTTGTTTCGTCATTTATTGAAGGTGAGTTAAGCCATTTTTCATAGTTTTTTTCATATTCAGTCATGTTAATCCTCCCATAGTTTTTAGCAATTTTAACAGTATTTATTTTTACGGGTTTCTGTCTGTGTTTATAAAAAACAGACAGATTTATATACCGGAAGTTTATAAAATACTGTAATTATATTTTCTTACATATTATATTATAAAATAACAGAAAGTTCAACCTTTAAAATGAAAAAAAGCTATCCTGCATAAATTTAAAATCAATGTGCGCGGTTAAATGAAAATTATTAACAAATTTTTGATAGATAATACAACAAAGTTTTTGCTTATTTTAAATTATTTATTGAAGTTACTGATTGACACTGTATCAATAATATGATAAAATAAATAAAATACATAATATAGGGAACGGTGGGTTATTATTCAAAGTAATGTATGATTATGCATGATAATGTAATTTATTTGAATAATATATTTTTTTGCCCGTTTTAAAATAAATGTGTTTTGTGTGTTGTGATTTTTTAATATTTTGGTTGTCTTATGACGGCAGAAAGGCTGAGGATTATGGAAGCGCAATTGATTTTGGAAAACGGAAAAAGATTTTCCGGCAGACTGTTTGGTGCTGAAAAAGATGTTGTGGGTGAAGTTGTTTTTACAACGGGTATGACAGGATATCAGGAAACATTGACTGATCCGTCCTTTGCAGGACAGATTGTAACAATGACATTTCCTCTTATTGGTAATTATGGAATAAATTTTGAGGATATGGAGGCGGACAGAGTTAATCTTACCGCTTTTGTTGTAAGAGAAAAATGTGATTATCCTTCCAATTTCAGAAATGAAATGACACTTGATGAATTTTTGAAACAACAGGGTGTTGTTGGATTAGAAGGCGTTGACACAAGAGCGTTGACAAAAATTTTAAGAGCATCGGGATGTATGAAAGGCGTAATTGTTGCAGGAAATCCATCAGATGAAGATGTGAAAAAAATGCTTGCGTCACTGGATAATTCTGATGTTATCATGAGAACAACGGTAAAAGAAAAATACACACTTAACAGAAAAGCAAAAACACATATTGCATTTATAGATATGGGCGCAAAAGACGGAATTTTGAGAGAACTGCAAAAGAGAGACTGTAAAATATCTGTATTCCCGGCATATGTTAAGCCGGAAGAAATTCTTGAACAAAATCCGGATCTTGTATTTTTATCAAACGGACCCGGAGATCCTCTTGATGCACCGGGAACGGTTGATACGGTAAAAGCCTTGATAGGAAAGCTTCCGATTTGCGGTATTTGTATGGGTCATCAGATTATCGGACTTGCATTGGGAGCAAAAACAAAAAAGCTTAAATTCGGTCATCATGGTGGTAATCAGCCTGTTAAAGATCTGCAAACCGGAGATGTGTTTATCACTTCACAGAATCACAATTATATAGTTTCGGATTTCCCTGAAAATGTGATTGAAACATTTATAAATGTAAATGACGGTACATGTGAGGGTATCAGACACAAAACACTTCCGATACAAAGTGTTCAGTTTCACCCGGAAGCTTCTCCCGGTCCGTTGGATGTGGGATTTTTGTTTGACAGATTTTTAGAGGAGGTAAAATAGTATGCCTATAGATAAATCCATTAAAAAAGTCCTTGTAATCGGATCAGGACCGATTGTTATAGGACAGGCGGCAGAATTTGATTATTCCGGAACTCAAGCCTGTCAGGCAATTAAGGAAGAAGGGGTTGAAGTTGTTCTTGTAAATTCAAACCCTGCTACAATTATGACAGACCGTCAGATGGCGGATAAAACATATATTGAACCTCTGACAATCGAATATCTTGAAAAAATTATAAAAAAAGAACGCCCTGATTCCATAATTGCCGGAATGGGCGGTCAGACCGGTCTTAATATGACTTGTGAATTGTATGATAAAGGCATACTTGATAAATACAATGTAAAAGTTATAGGAACATCTATTGAATCCATAAAAGAGGGAGAAGACAGAGACAGTTTTAAACAGCTTATGGAGAGAACAAATCAGCCTATAGCACCCAGTGAAATTGTAACAGATTTGGAATCGGGTTTGGCTTTTGCTGAGGAAATAGGATATCCTGTAATTGTAAGACCGGCATATACTCTTGGAGGTACAGGCGGCGGTATAGCGGAAACCCCTGATGAATTAGCAGAAATTTTGGCACAGGGCTTGCATCTTAGTCGTGTTGGACAGGTATTGCTTGAAAAATCCATAAAGGGTTGGAAGGAAATAGAATTTGAGGTAATAAGAGACGGTCATGGAAATTGTATAACAGTTTGTTCTATGGAAAATATTGATCCTGTAGGAGTGCATACAGGTGATTCTATTGTTGTTGCCCCGGCATTAACTCTTGCAGATAAAGAGTATCAAATGCTTAGAAAAGCCGCAATTGACATTATTAACAGCATTGAAATAAAGGGCGGATGTAATGTTCAGTTTGCACTGGATCCCGATAGTTTTAACTATGCGGTTATAGAAATAAATCCTCGTGTTAGCCGTTCATCTGCATTGGCTTCCAAGGCTACAGGATACCCTATTGCAAAGATAAGTGCTAAAATAGCATTGGGATATAATCTTGATGAAATCATGAATGCCGTTACAGGTAAAACTTATGCCTGCTTTGAACCTGCCATTGATTATGTTGTAACAAAAATACCAAAGTGGCCCTTTGATAAATTCTTTACCGCAAAGAGAAATCTTGGAACAAAAATGATGGCAACAGGTGAAATCATGTCGATAGGAAACAGCCTTGAAGCGTCACTTTTAAAAGGTGTAAGGTCGCTTGAGATAGGACAGTTTACACTGGAAAGAGAAAGCTCGAAAAAACGTTCCATTATTGAACTGAGAAAGAGAGTATGTGTTCCCGACGATGAACGTCTGTTTGATTTGGCAGAGCTTATCAGAAGAAATTACAGACTTGAAAAAATTGCCGAAATTACCGGAATGGATATGTTCTTCCTTGTAAAAATCAAAAATATTGTTGATAAAGAAGAAGAATGTAAAAAATTGACATTGGACGATCTTGATTATGATACATTGAAATCATACAAAAAGTTTGGATTTTCCGATAAAGGTATGGCGCAGTTGATGGGATGCAGTGCAGAGGATATATACAACAAAAGAAAGGAATTGGGTATATATCCGGTTTATAAGATGGTTGATACCTGCGCAGGAGAGTTTGAAGCGGTATCTCCGTATTATTATTCTACCTATGATGATGAAACCGAGGCAGAACCGAGCAATAACAAAAAGGTTATAGTTATAGGTTCGGGACCTATCAGAATAGGACAGGGTATAGAATTTGATTATTGCAGTGTTCACAGTATATTTGCCCTTAAAAAAGCCGGGGTCGAAACGATTATTATAAACAACAACACCGAAACTGTAAGTACGGATTTTGATACATCTGATAAATTGTATTTTGAACCTCTTACGGAGGAGGATGTATATAATATTATCGAAATGGAAAAGCCTGACGGTGTTATTCTTCAGTTTGGCGGACAGACGGCAATAAAGCTTGCAAATTTCCTTGATAAAATGAATGTGCCCATTCTTGGAACGCAGCCTAAGTATATAGATGAAGCAGAAGACAGAGAAAAATTTGATGAACTTTTGGAAAAGCTGAATATTAAACGACCAAAAGGAAAGGCGATATGGTCAGTTGAGGAAGGAATAGAGGAAGCAAACAAACTTGAGTATCCGCTGTTGGTAAGACCTTCATATGTGTTGGGAGGTCAGGGTATGGAGATTACTCATAATGAAGATGACCTTGTAAGATATTTGTCAGAAGCATTTCATAAAGATAAAAAGAATCCTGTTTTGATTGACAGGTATCTTGGAGGACGTGAACTTGAAGTTGATGCAATTTGTGATGGAACGGATGTATTGATTCCTGGTATCATGGAACATTTGGAAAGAGCGGGAGTACATTCAGGTGACTCAATTTCGATATATCCGCCTCAGAATGTTCCCGAACATATAATAGAAAAAATAAAGGATGTAACATACCGTATTGCAATAGAATTAAAGGTTATCGGAATGATTAATATACAATTCATTGAATTTAAAGATGAATTGTATATTATAGAGGTTAATCCCCGTTCAAGCCGTACGGTTCCTTATAT
>CASFSH010000041.1 GCA_949297205.1 uncultured Bacillota bacterium
GTCGGTAGCAAAATGCACGCAGTGATACGCTGTAGGAGAATTATATGAAACGTGCTGAAAGCATACTCCGTTTACACTCTCTTCAAACGTATCCTTGTTGCAGGGATAATGCCATGATATTCTTGAATCCACATCTATAAAGCCGTATAAATCGAGGTTTCTCTCATTATCGGAAGTATTTGTTAAATCAAGCTGCCAGCACTCACGCTTACCCTTTGACGGAACAAATATCAAGAGCTCCGCGCTGATACCGTTATATTCCGATATTATTTTTGAATAGCCCATTCCCACGATAGTCTTGTATGTATCAAACGGAAGATTTGCATAGTTGCGGTTTACGCAGTATGTTTTTCCGTTTTCTTTTATATATATCAGCCTGTCCTGGGTATCTCTTACAATTTCACGCTGCATCCCTTTTTCAGCCTTCATAATTGTCTTGCCGATACCGAATTGGTTGATATACATTATGTATTCCTCATTCCACAGATAGTTCATCCACGGTCTTTTGGGGTACATATTCTCTATTTCGTATTCTTTTCTGTCATCTATAAATCCCATAATTAACTCCTGTTTTCATTTTTACTTCCTTACGCTTCAAGACACAAAACTCCCGACTGCGGCACATTAAATTGTGAAATGTCATCAATGTGTCGTTGTCCGCTTTCAACACTTGTTCCCTTACAGTCAAGAATTGTATATTTAAAATCTCCGTTTGCTCTTACAACAATAAAGTCTTCTCCCGTTCCGTTTACGACAATGAAATCATCTCCAGAACACTCAACAATATTTCTGCCGTAGCATACGCATATTTTTCTATGATTAAGTTCTGCCTCCGCCATAGAATAATTGGCTTCGGGATTATATATTTTCAGTTTCCCGTCAAGCAGAATTTCTTTATTTTCCATCCAAAAGTTCAGCCAGAATTTAAGTACCTCATAATGCTCTGCCGTTATTTCACTCAGACGCACCGAAATCTGCGGTACTCCGAACAATACGGCTATAAGCTGTTTTGCAACGCTTTCATTCGTGTCATTGTTATTCCATGTTATCATGTCCGAATGTACCGCCGCTTTGCCGGAGGTCATGCGCAGGTCAAGTACGCCGACACGGTTTATGAATGCGTCCAATGCACAGTCACCCACTCGTATCATATTGCCATATTCGGTAACTACCGGACCTATATAATTCTGTCTGAATTCAATCAAGATATCGGGATTTATCTTTTTGAGCCGTAACACAACATCGCACAAAAGACATTCTATCGCATCCTCAAGCGATTCAAAATCCCGTCCTATACCTGTTTTATCTGAATATTCCGTTAATTAAAATGCATCGATAAAATCAAGTTTAAAGCCGTCAAGCTTCCATTCAAGAGCCGCTTTTTCATACAATCCCGCAAGGTATTCGCGAACCTCCGGAAATCTCGGATCAAGACAATTCCATTCATTTTCCTCACTGTCAAGATATTTACCCTTAAACTCTTCCCAAATATCCGAATTTTTACCGATAAACGGTACGGAATACCACAGCATAACCTGCATACCTATATCATGAACCGCACTGACAAATGATGCCATATCCTTGATTTTGCTTTTGCATACGCGCCAGTCGCCGCAATATGCATAGCCTCCTCCGTTATTTTCGGTCTGCCAGCCGTCATCTATGATGATTGTCCTCATTCCCAGTTCATATGCGGCTTTACATTCCTTAATCAATTCATCATCGTTTATGTTCTGATGATAGTTGTACCACGTTGAATACATCGGCATACGCGCGTTATTCGGAACAAATTGTTCCGAACCGCGCATATGCTCTGACGCATCCGATATAGCTTTATAAAACGGTATTTTTCGTGTATCAATTATAATCTGACTTTTGTATTCGTTAATTTTCCCTATCGGAATAGTAAAAAACGATACTCTGCATAAACAGTTTCCGTTAAATTCCTCTGTTCCGCTGCTTATTTCAATCGGTGTTTTTGCGTCATTGACGGATATTGTAAACGCATTGTCACCGTTCTGCGAAATGACCGATTGAATCGGTATGCCGGAGGCAAGCCGCGATCTTGAAACCTGATGCTGCGGTCGCCAGTCGGGAAGCACGTTTCTCGTCAGTCCGCACTGCGAATTCCACAGCGAAAACGCATTTATATACGGCATATTAAACTCGACCGTTATTTTTGACGGTGTGCTAACCTCCTCCGATTTATATGATACATCATAAATCAGAATATCATCTCTTTCTTTTGACTCCTTTGATAACGACAAATTAAACACGCTGTTTTTATTACTGTTGTCTATTTTAAAGTTCACTGTATTATCCTCCGGCTTATCATATATAAAGCTTTTTATTTATACACTACAACAACCTGAATACCGCCGCCCGCTGACTGTATAGCGATCAAAGAGCAATCGTCTCCGAATGTATTGTAGGTATCTATGTCGGCTATCGAGCCTACCTTAATCTTGTTTTTTCTTAAACTATCGTCAAATACCAGTATAGGCTTATCCGTTAAATCAAATATCTCGGAAAATCCACCCTTCTCTCCGCTGAATTTTACAAGATTTCCGTTCATCTCAGTCACATACCCCGTCACAAATCTGTTGTCTGCCCCAACATCATCATTGGTTACTACTTCACCACTTTCCGCTTTAAATACAGAATCGATGTTTTTCAAATAACCGTCGTTATCCCTGTAAAGCTTCACAATATCTCCCGGTGACACATAAGAGCTTACCTTATAGCCCGCCCGGCAGTAAACCTCTACCGGAACATGCGCCTTATATCCGCGTAAAATCTCAACTATTTCATCATCATTATTGACACCCTCGACGATGCTGTCAACAACAATATTTGTATCCCATAATATCGGCTTATTCCATTCATATCCTTGAATAAGCACAACCTGTGCGGGACCGAATTCGTCATTAAACTTATAGCTCGCTGCATTATACTCATTTGCATAATTATCATCTCTCAAATCAGAGAGTGACGGACAGATATAATCCGTATCATATGCATTTTTCACATTTTCGGGAATGGACAATATGATAGTATTATTATCCATCAGAATTTTTTTACCCATTTTTTTTGAGCCTTTGTAATATTTCACGAGAGCCATTTGAGAGTCCACCTGAAGCGTTGCATCATTCTCACCCGATTCTTTCACAGGAGTATCAATATAAATAATTTCATTATTTGTATTAAGCTTGCACAGCATAATCTGATTCTGGATTGCTCCGCCATTATAAAGCCTTGTAAAAACATCAGCTTCATTACACCTTTTCCCGTCAAGTTTAACTTTATTTGCCAGATCATAAGTCTGCACTTCGCCGTACTCGGTGAATACTTTAACCTGACAATTCGATTCATCGTCTGACATCCAAATCCTAATAAGATATGCAATGAAACCGTCTGCTCTGTTCACCTCAATATATGAAATGTATCCGAAGCTGTCTATATGAGCAATAATCGAATTTCCGGGTTTAATTTTATTATCCAGGCTCTTATCAAAAACACGATAGTCGTTATCATCTATCGTTATTTTTGTTAAACCCTGTTCCGTACTGGAAGACGATATTTTTCCGCTTACGGTTTCACTGCTTATATACACAGTACAACGGCTGCCATACTCCGAAATGCTCAGGGTAACATCTTTCTTTATATCCGAAAAATCCGCTTTCTCGCCTGATGCCTTGCATATTTTCAGGTAATCATAATCACCCTCGTCAAGACTTATCTTTTCTCCGTTCTTACTGATAACATACCGTTCTGTTTCGTTGACCGTTCCG
>CASFSH010000042.1 GCA_949297205.1 uncultured Bacillota bacterium
ACATATGGTGCAGGAGGAGGAACAAGCAAGCATACTCTTGCAATTGCACAAAATTTAAAGAATAAATACAATGTTACACCGCTTGCACATTTAACTTGTGTTTCGTCGACAAAAGAGATGATAAAAAACCAGTTAAAGCTCTTATCAGAAAGCGGTATTGAAAATATTTTGGCTTTAAGAGGAGATATACCGCAAGGTGTGGATTCTTTAAAGTTTGATTATAAATACGCAAGTGATTTAATAAAAGAGATAAAAAATTTCGGAGATTTTTGTGTGGGAGGCGCTTGTTATCCCGAAGGGCACGTTGAGTCGGAAAATCAGAAGAAGGATATAGAAGCATTAAAGAAAAAGGTTGATGCAGGATGCGAATTTTTAACCACACAGATGTTTTTTGATAATAATATACTGTATAATTTTTTGTATAAGATAAGGGAAGCAGGAATTACTGTCCCCATTGTTGCAGGAATTATGCCTGTTACAAACGGAAAACAGATTGAAAGAATATGCAAGCTGTCGGGAACATATTTGCCGCAGCGTTTTAAATCAATAGTGGATAAATTCGGAAATTACCCCGATGCCATGAAGCAGGCAGGTATTGCATACGCAACCGAACAGGTAACCGACCTTTTGGCAAACGGTGTTAATAATATACATATTTATTCAATGAATAAGCCCGATGTTGCGGAAAAAATAAAAAATAATTTATCTGATATATTAGCGGTGAGAAATTAATGCAAAAAAATTTTGTAGCAGAACAATTCAGTATCGATATAAAAAAATTAAAGATAAGACGTTCGGAAATCGCACGTTATATGTATGCAAAAAATGCAGTCGAAAAAATTGATGGCCTTATATCCGAGTGTCTTTTTGAATGTGAAAATTGTTTTGATTTACGTGGAATATACATGAAACTTCCTGTAAATGTAAAAGAAAATGTTTTGGATTTTTCGGTTTTTAAGGTAAAATCAAACGGATTGGCAAAACTACTTAAAGAGTCAAATGAAGCTGTTTTGTTCGGCGCAACAATAGGTCACGACATTGACAGACTGATAAAAAGATATTCGCATATCAGCCCGGTTAAAGCCCTTACATTTAATGCAATAGGTACTGAGGTTTTGGAATGTTTTTGTGATGAATTGTGTAATTTTGTTAAAGAAAAGATGAATACGAATATTACTCCGAGATTTTCTCCGGGATACGGCGATTTGTCAATAGAGATACAAAAAGATATTTCGAAGGTATTAGAACTTTCAAAAAATATAGGTATTACCTTAACACAAAATCTTGCAATGGTTCCGTCAAAATCAGTTACTGCAATATTCGGAACAATATGCGGTGAATACGATAAAAAAAATAAATGCAGTGAGTGTAATATGCAAGAGTGTAAATTTAAAAAAAATAAATAACAATTTTAACAACCGTGATACTTTTGTTATCAGGTTGTTTTTTTGTGCGTTTCACCTTTAAAATTATACCTGTTACATAATTAATATTTACAAAGAAGAAAACATCTATTATAATAATGTTAAAAGAGAAAAGGGGTGAGGAAATTGAAAATTACGATTGAAACAGACAGCAGTATGAGTGAAGATGATATAATAATAAAATGTAAAACAGCAGACGAAAATATAAAAAGAGCGGTTGAGTATTTTAAAAGTTTTATTTCCAAGTGCGGTATTGTTTTTTATAAAGACTCAAAGGAGGTATATTTAAAATTAGACGAGGTATTGTTTTTTGAATCATCGGATAATCGTATTTATGCCAATACCAAAAATGATGCTTACATTGTAAAAAGCAAGCTGTATATACTCGAAGAGATACTTCCTGATAATTTTCAAAGAATATCAAAATCCTGTATTGTGAACATTAATCATATATTTTCAATTGATAAGACATTTGCCTCCTCAAAATGCATATGTTTTTCTCAAACATATAAACAGGTATATATATCAAGAAATTATTTTCAGGATATTAAAAAAGCTTTAAATAAAAAATAATAAAATAAAAGTTATTTTTTTAAAAATGAAATAATGGAGGGTTATTATGAAAAAGAGTAATATTATGTGGGGATTGTTTTTTATACTTTGTGCGGTGTTAATTGTTTTAAATGCCTTTGATTTATTTTCTCCTTTGAGTTTATGGACTGTTTTGTTAACTATATTTCTTGTGGTGATTTTAATAAACAGTTTGATTAAAATAAATTTTTTCGGCATTTTTATGTCAATAGCTGTTTTGGGTATTTTATATGATGATATTTTGCATATTGAAAAACTCACACCGTTTCCGATTTTGATAATAGGAGTTTTTCTGAGTATTGGATTTGAAATGCTGTTTTCAGGAATAAAAATAAAAAATAAAATTGTAATTCCTACCGAGATTAACGAAAATGAGAATGATGAAAATATATATCTTGATGTTAAATTTAATGGCTGTACAAAATATATTTATTCAAAAAATCTTAAAACAATCACGTGCAGAAGTAAATTTTCCGGTGTGAAAGTTTTTTTTGAAAATGCTGACATTATGGGAAACTCTGCAGATATGATTTTGGATTTTTGGTTTGGAGGACTGGAGATTTATGTCCCCAAAAATTGGAATGTTGTGGATAACACCGATACACTTTGCTGCGGTTTACATGAAAGCGGTGTAAAAGAACAGAATTTTACAAAAACACTCATATTAAACGGAAAAACGAGATTTTCCGGCATTGAAATAAAATACATCTAACAAGTAACACAAAAATATAATTGGATAGATATTCAATTATTATATAAAATAACCATAATATTCGAAAAGGAAAATAATGCTTGCATTTTCGATTAAAATAATATATAATAATCATATTACGAAATCAAGAAAGGAAGAAAAAAATGTTAGGATTTATTACAGCATATGCGGATCAGGCCGCAACTACCGCTGAAAATGCCGCACAAACAACGCAAACCGGCGGCGTTATGGGTATGATAATCAGCTTATTGCCGATGATTTTAATTATTGCCCTTTTATATTGGATGATGATAAGACCTCAGAGAAAACAGCAAAAGCAGCAGCAGGAAATGAGAGCAGCTTTAAAAGTTGGTGATAAGGTAGTAACGATTGGCGGTATCTGCGGTAAGGTTTCAAAAATTAAGGATGATTATGTATATATCGAAACAAGTATGCCGGGTGCACCTGATCAGAAATCATATATTAAATTTAAGAAAAATGCAATAGAAACAGTTGAAAAACAAGTTGAAGAATAATATTAAAACCTTCGTAATATATATTAATTATAAAATATAGATTACGGAGGTTTTTTTATGTCGGAGGATAGAAAAATAAATTTAAAAGGAATTGTTAAAGGTGTACTTATTTCATTGGTGATAACAATGGTATTCGTAATAATTACTGCGCTTATATGTTATTTTGCTGATGTTCCTGATGGTATAATATCAATTATTCTTTATATAATCAGTGCTGTCAGTGTTTTTGCAAGTTCTCTGTTTTTGGCAAAAAGTATTTCAAACAACGGATTGCTGCACGGGTTGATTTTGGGTGCGGGATATTTTATTGTTATTTTTATTTTTTCGGCTGCTTTTAAACAACAAGTAGGTATTAACATGAAGTTTTTTATTTCCATGTCTGCGGCTTTGGCAAGCGGAATGTTGGGTGGCATACTGGGTGTTAACACAAAAGAGTAAAAAGTGTACAAAAAGGCGGTTAGCTAATTTGTAATAATTACTTGTTATTTTCTCTTGATATATGCGTGTTTATGTGTTATAATTATATGATACAACAGTTAATTGGAAAATGACGTGAAAAAATATGCATTTCAGCTGTTTTCGAAATTTAAAGTGTGTTTATATACGTTATAGATTCTCAAACATATGAGCTGAGTATTTCTTTTTCATGTTATAATATGTGCCGCCACATATTGGCGGCATGGAAAATTAAAGTGTTTACTTTTATGACGGACGGAGGTGCAGAACTTTGCAAATAACGGATGATATGATAAAAGAGATTTGTTCGCCAACTATGTATAAGCGTGGCATAGAATATTTTAAAGACGGAAGAGTGCATATCAAATCAAGAGAAGAGTCGGCAATTACAGCGTTTGTGGATGATGAAGAAATTTACAACATCAGGATAAATTTTGAGGACGGAAAAATTCATGATTGTATGTGTACATGCCCATATTTTCAAACTATGGGTACAAATTGCAAACATATTATTGCTGTTTTGAAAAAAAGACAGACAGAACTTGATGAAGGAGCAAGCTATAAAGACGAAAATGACAAGGTTGCCCAATCTCTTTGTATGGAATATGCAAACAGTCTTTTTGAAAAGAAAAGATTGAATCTTGCATATGAACTGAGTATCAGTACCGATCAGCAAAGAAAATGCTCTTTTTATATAGATATATTCTGTGGATTTACAGAGTTGAAACATGTAAGCGGCGTTGATGATTTCATTGACAGTTATGTTAACGGTACCGATTTCAAACTTTCAAAGCATACTGCAATTAATTCATCGTCATATTCTCTTTCTGAAAATGATAAAAATATTATGGAAATATTATCCGAGGCATATCAAAACAAAAAAAATTCAGGTAATTATGTTAACAGAGTATTCAGGTCAATTATTGCTCCGTCAACAGCAAAACGGCTTTTGCCGATGTTAATTGAAGCAGATTGCAATATTAACCTCAATGGGATGGCTTTATCAGATCTTCAGACGGCACATGAGGATCCTGATATTGTAATTGATATAAATGCAACGGATGATGAAATAAGCCTGAATGTTTTTGAAAGCGGAACGGCACTATTTACTGACGGTAGCTGGTTTTTATATGAAAATTGTTTGTACCACACATCACATGAATGGCGTTTCTGGTTTATGCCAATTTATAAATCATTAATGTCGGAATCAAGAACACAGATTGATTTTAAAGGAAATACAAAAATAGAATTTGCCACATATGTTTATCCCAAACTGAGAAATAAACATGGGGTAGTAACAACAGGTATTGATTCAATGGTTATTAATGAAAAACCTCATTTTTCCGTATATATCAGTTATAAACGTTTCACATTGTACGCCGTAATAAAAGCTGTTTACGGCGCTGTAGATGTTCAGCCTATGAAAGAGATAAAAGACAGTAAAAAAATAGTCATTCGGGATATGCAGGCGGAAAGCAAAATTTTGTCTTTTTTTTCAAGATTTACACAAGACGGAGAAACATACAGTACAAATGATAATAAAATAATATATGAATTTGTGACAGAAACTATAAATGACCTTAAAAATTATGCAGATGTTTATACAGATAATAATTTTAACAGAATTTACAGGCATGAACCGGAGAATATTAAAGTAAATGTAAAATATGAAGAAAGTATGGATTTGCTGAGAGTGGATTTTGAAACAGAATTATCGGCGGAAGAAATGACAGGGATATTAAAAGCCGTAAGACTCAAAGAAACGTTTTATCGCTTCAAAGACGGAACCTATGTTACTCTTGACAGCCCAAATGTTGAAAAATTTAAGCTTCTGGATAATTTTAATTTTACGGAAAAAGATATTAGGGAAGGCAGTAAAAATCTTTCAAAATATTATATGTTATATATTGAGGCATTAAAGCAGGAGGGAAAAGTCGGTTCTGATAAGGCTTTTGATAATCTTTTGGAGAGCATAAAAAATATAAAAGTAAATATTCCTTCATATCTTCAGAATGTGTTGAGAGGATATCAGAAAATAGGAGTGGACTGGCTTAAACAAATTTCAGAACTTGGATTCGGCGGAATACTTGCAGATGATATGGGATTAGGTAAAACACTTGAAGTGATTGCATTTGTAATGAGCGAAAAACCGGAAAAACCTGCATTGGTAGTTGCACCCAGTGCGTTGGTATATAACTGGCTAAATGAAATAAATAAGTTTGCACCGGATGCAAAATCAAAAATAATGGACGGTGTTAAAGAAGACAGAGTAAAAAATCTTGAGGATATACGTGGATATGATTTTATTATTACCTCATATCCGTTATTGAGGAGAGACTTTGATCTTTATATGAAGCATGAATTTTCATTCATGTTTATTGATGAATCGCAGCATATTAAGAATCCGGATACAATGAATGCAAAAGTTGTAAAAAAGGTAAAAGCAAACAGAAAATTTGCATTATCAGGTACTCCTATAGAAAATAGACTTTCGGAATTGTGGAGTGTATTTGACTTTACAATGAAAGGGTATTTGTCTACAAGAAAAGATTTTGCACAAAACTATGAGTATGCACAAAATTCTCCCGAACATGATGAAGCGCTTGAAGAATTGAGAAAAAAAGTAGGACCGTTTATTTTAAGACGAATGAAAGCAGACGTTCTGGAGGAACTGCCTGAAAAAATAGAAAATACAATATATTCGGATTTTTCACCTGAACAAAAGAAAATGTATGAAGCATATCTTGCATATGCACGTAAGGAAATAGATGGGTTGTTTGAACAAAATGATTCGAGAATAAAGATATTGACGATATTGCTGAGACTCAGACAAATCTGCTGTTATCCCGGATTATTTGATACATCATACGAAAAAGACAGCGGAAAGCTTATATTACTTGATGAACTTGTGGATTCAGCAACATCTCAGGGACATAGAATATTAATTTTTTCACAATTTACGTCAATGCTTGAAGTGATTCGGAAACGATTGAAAAAAAACGGATATGATTGTTTTTATATTGATGGAAAAACCCCATCAAAAACACGAACAGAGCTTGCAAAAAGATTTAATGACGGTGAAATGGAAATTTTTCTTATATCTTTAAAAGCAGGAGGTACAGGACTTAATCTTATAGGTGCAGACACTGTAATACATTTTGATCCATGGTGGAATCCGGCAGTTATGGAACAGGCATCGGA
>CASFSH010000043.1 GCA_949297205.1 uncultured Bacillota bacterium
TTTTCTCTGGAAATGCGCCGCGCTTCGGCTTTGCTTTTTCCTTCTTCTAAGGCTTTTTTATACTTATACATCCCGGTATGGTCTGATTGCGCCTGCAAATATCCCGAACGCAGACCAAGCTGATATTCGGTAAGCTCCTTCCCTTCGTTGGGTCCGTATGTATGGACCTTTGCCTTCCTGTCGGCTGCATAGCCTTTCGCTCGCTTTGATGGTACCGTCCATCGCCTTTCGGAGTTGTAATCTTTCGCCATAATACCTCTCCATAAAATAATGTATTTGCCCGTAATACGGATAGCACAATACCCGTTTTGCCGTTAGTAAAGCAATAATATGATATTTAATTGTTTTTCGGTAACTAAATACGCCTATATAATGAAACATTACGTTTCCGGCGACCTTTAACGGCGAGCACTCTTTTTTATATATACCGTTATACAGATATCGAGAATATATTTCAGCGTTTAGTTGTTCCGATATATTTAATCAACGTATGTACGTACATACATTGTTACAGGGAAACGCTTTCCGTTAAGTTCCTTGCGTTTTGCAAATATATATTCGTAACTGTCATCCAAATCCTGATTCCGAAGATAATATGTATCTTTGCTTATCATATAAGTATTTTTATCGCTATCGCTAAATGTCGTAATCTCTTGCTTAACAATATACTCGCTTGTCCGATAAACATTTGAAGCTCCAATCATAAAGTCAGGGGATTGCTTACCTTTTTGATTACATATTTCTCTTAGTGAACCTTGCCCTATTGCTGTCAGCAGTTCATCTATCACTTCATTGTTTACTTTAATTTCCATACCTAAACTCCTTTTTTCTTTTTATGGATTAACTCAAAACTCCTTACCGGTTTTCAAAGCCATGATTTAATCCCTACACTATCACAAGTACACATTTCGACAAAAGTTAGCCTGCAAATTAAATAAATTTTAATTTATCAAAAAACTTTTTATGTAAATAAAAATTCTTGACAAATATTTATTGACCGTAACCTTAGAAATTCCCAAGCGTTTCGCCGTTTCAACCTGACTTAAATTATCAAAATAAACCATTTTAACAATTTTTTGTTGTTTAGGTTTAAGTTTTGTAATTGCTTTGCGTAAGGATTCTATAGTTTCGGTTTTTATAAAATTTTCTTCAATATTAACTGTTGTATCGGGTATGTCAAAACCATTATCCAACATCAATTCAAAGGAAAATTTGAAAGAAGAATTATCTCGTTTAACCTTATCGCATGCCGAACATTTTCCATAACACCTTACTAATTTGACCTTGCCATTGATAACTTTTTCAATAATACAACGCTTTTCGCGTCTTTCACGCTGCTGTTCAGCTCTTATCGGTCTGACATAAGCACGATACACCTCTTCGCTAACAACCGTTTTCTGCCCTTTTACCGTCAGATAAAATGCCTTCTTCTCTCTTTCTTGCATAAAAAATAACTCCTTCGCCCTTTTTTGACAGACAAAGGAATTACGTAAACAGAAAGCATTTCTTCATTCAGTACGCCTTAACCGGAATAATGGCATACCTATACAAGCTTAGCGAGAATGAAAGAGTTAGAAGCTAAAAAGAATGAAGTAGAACGACTAATAACAAAAAAGCAAAAAAGAGATATTATAAAACTCACAAAGGACGAAATAACAAAATATTATGAAGATGCCATCAACCAAGAATCCTCTGTCTTAATAGACACACTGATAGAAAAAATTGTTCTATATAACGACAAGATGGAAATTTTCTTTAACAACCCTTTAAAAAACAACGGTCCTGACGATAAATGTCAGGACTTTTTATTTTATACTAAAATTAAGCACGCAGACCGAACCTTAGAAATCGTTAGGTTTTACTTATGACTTTTAAGACATAATAAATATCCGGGAATGTCAAGAAAAGTGTGTAAGTTTTTTGGGTTAGATTAAATTTTCATACTTTTGCATTAGGATTTGGAACTTGGAATTGACGGCAAGCTGGTTTCTGACCATAGCCCAGTTTTGTACGCTTGAGCCGTTCCATTTAACATATAATTCCGTTATCCGCAAATAAAGCAGTTTCAGCAAGGCGTTTTCGTTCGGGAAGGCGCCTTGTTTCGTTACCTTGCGAAAACTCGAATGGATACTTTCAACGGCGTTCGTAGTATACATTACCTTGCGAATAGCGC
>CASFSH010000044.1 GCA_949297205.1 uncultured Bacillota bacterium
CCTTCCGATTATGAGAACGGAAACAGCAGAAGAAAATAAAAAACAATACATAATTTTTACTGCCGATATAGAATTCAAATCCGGCAGACAAATGTGTTCATAAAAAGCTATACACGTGAAAAGACCTTGAAAATCAAGGACCTTTCACGTTTTTTGTTTGCTTTTTAAAGATTGTGACAGCTATGATTTAAGGTAACATAAAAATTTAAAAAAAATTTTTATGTTATTGCGTTGCAAAATTGAATTTTCAGGTATATATAAAATATAGGAAAAAATTTTTTGCAGAAAAGAGGGTTGAATTATGTATGCAGAATATCGAGCGACGATGAAATCTTTGATTCGATCGCCAACGATACTGTTGGCAATTCTCGGAGGTATATTGCTCATATTTGCAAATGGAACAGGGAACATGACCTCTTCATCGGAATATGATTGGCCGGCTATGGGAGCGGCAATCTCCAATCATGTGAATTCGATAACTACGGGCTTTTTGCCTGCCTTTATAGGGGTGATAATCGGGTTTGATTTGTTAAAAGACAAAGAAAACCGATTCCATGAAATTTTAGAGACAAGCCAGTTATCCTTCACAAAATATTATATATCGAAATTGCTGGCTTATATCACGATAGGTTTTGTCGGTTATTTGGTAACCGTTATCATTAACCATGTGATTTTATTGGCAACGGTCAATCTTCATTTTGAATACAATATATTGAGTGTTCTGAAAATGTTTTTTGTCAGAATATTGTTTGTTTTTCCAGCCGGGATTTTCACATTTATGTCTATTACGGTATTTTTTGCGGCGATATTCAACAGGGGTTCGGTAGGAATTGTTTTTTCGGTTTTGTACGCACAAATTCGAAGTTTATTCTTGGCTTTTTTCGCTCAAAGTAATTTTTTTACACTCTATATATATCCTGTTCCAATGAAAATGTTATGTTATTGGTTCTATTGGGGAACAGAAAAAAATGAGAGTTATCAAGATATATTTAATTCTATGTACGGTGAAGTATCCTTCAGGACCATGTTCCTGTCATTTAGCATAGAAATCGGCATATCGCTTGCTTTGCTTATCGCCGGAGGGCTTATCATAAAAAAACGCTGCAGTAAATAAAGGAGGGCGAATCATGATAACAGTTGATGGTATTACAAAAAAATACGGAAAGAAATCCGTTCCGGCGCTTGATCATGTTAATATTGAGATACCAAGCGGAGTATATGGGATCCTCGGCAGGAACGGAGCTGGAAAAACAACATTGCTTCGGATTATGGCAAGTGCTTTGGCTCCGACTGAAGGGAAAATACTTGTCGACGGAACTCCCATTGGTAAAAATATCCGTGCGTTTCGTCGGAAATTGGGGTTTCTTCCTCAGAACACAAAACTTATGCCGGAGCTTAATATCGTTGAATTTCTTGAATATATGTGTATCTTGAAAGGAATCAAAAAAAAGGAAACCATCCATTCAGAGATTGAAAGACTGCTTGTTATTTCCGGGCTTTCCGGTGAACGGAAGAAAAAGCTGAAGGCATATTCCGGCGGAATGTTGCGTCGTGCGGGAATTGCGCAGGCGCTGATAGGGGATCCTAAAATCCTGATTGTTGATGAACCGACAACAGGGCTTGATCCGGAAGAACGTCTTTATTTTATCAATTTGATTTCCAGAATCGGTTCAGAAAAAACGGTTATTTTATCCACTCATATTACCCATGACATTGAAAGTGTTTGTCAGAATGTGTGCTTTTTGGAAAAAGGAATCGTAAAGTATTCCGGGAAGACCAAAGAGGCTGTAAAGTCTGTTGAAAACAGTGTTTGGAGTGTACAAATACAGCCATGTGAGGAAGCAAAAATACGGGAAAAAGCGATTCTGACAAGAGAAACCTACGAAGAAGGGAAACTGACTGTAAGATATATTGCCAATGAGAGCATATACGAAAATTCCGTCAACGTTAAAGCCACTCTGGAGGATGCGTTTATATTCTCGGTGGGCGGTATTTCGAGATGAGGGGGTCTTATGATTTTTTTAAAAATATTAAAAAAAGAGATGAAATATAAAATCATATTTATGCTCCTATTTTATGTTGTATATGTTATTCTGTTTGTTTGCAGTCAAAAAAGGATTGCGTATTATGATATATTTTTAGAAGTAATTAGTTTAATTGTGGCTTCTTCTATCTGGGGCGAGGAACAGAGCATGGATATTGTATTGCTGACCGATGCGGGACTCAAAAAAATCATGATAGCAAGATTTATTGCCATTGTTTTGGCGCTTTGTTTGCTGCCGGGACTACATACGTTTATTTTTTCCTCAGAGGGAACAAGATACCGGCTGACATTTGTGTATGTTGTGACAATATTTTTCAACTGCTCGCTTGCTGTTCTGATACGCACTATTGTAAATGATTTAATGGGTTCTGTCATTTTTTCATTTTCAATATATACCATTCTTATTTTTCCGGGAATTCTCTTTGGTGAAGTAGGAGATAAAATTAGAAAACTTCCTTTTTATCCGATGTTTTCTTTTGACATCGCTCGGGACAGTGATTTTATACGCAATCGTGTGGTCGTATGTATTATGTCCGTGTGTCTGATAGGAATTGCCTATTTCATATTATGGTATAAAGAGAAAAAGATTTTGAAAATCAATGTGTAAAAACGGAGGGAAAATTACTGCATTTAAAGCAAGAAAGACTGTTGTGATTCATAGTTACTGCCTTCATAAAAAGGGATAAAATGTTAAATCAAGAAATTTAAGGGAAATCTGTTGCAAAATCGAAAATTTCGGTATATATAGAATAGGGTGGGCAGAAAGGAATAAACACATGAAGAAGTTATTACAGTATATCAACAATGAAAGAAACGATATCCGAATCAAAGGCGTAAAATCCTGTGATAATACCTCATATGATATGTGTAACTCAATAGATTATGCTTCTTGTACAATTCATTCGACAGATATATGTGAAGAAATAGACCGTTATGGCTGCACACAGTATTCAACAGACTATTGCACGGAAGGTGATTGGATGGCATGCCATGAAGGTAATGTTGACTGGAATTAAACAAGGATGGTCAACCGGCTACTTTCAGGCACGATTTCAAAACATAGGGAAATAACGAAATAAAAAAGGAAAGCTCACCCTGCGGAAGAAATGCCATCATGATGGCATTTCTTCCGGCATCATTCTGAACGGATAGAGGAGGATAAGAAAGATGAAACGGTTTATGGTATTTATCATGGTTTTTGTGATGATATTCTGCCTTACCGGA
>CASFSH010000045.1 GCA_949297205.1 uncultured Bacillota bacterium
AAAAAGATTTAATGACGGTGAAATGGAAATTTTTCTTATATCTTTAAAAGCAGGAGGTACAGGACTTAATCTTATAGGTGCAGACACTGTAATACATTTTGATCCATGGTGGAATCCGGCAGTTATGGAACAGGCATCGGACAGGGCATATAGGATAGGACAACGAAAAGCAGTTCAGGTTATAAAACTTGTTATAAAAGGATCAATTGAGGATAGAATACTGGAATTGCAGGAAAAAAAGAAGAATCTTGCATCTGCAGTAATTAAGAAAAACGAAAAGACAATTTCAGGACTTACGAAAGAAGAAATACTGTCATTATTTGAATAAAAATAATCCGATAGTTATATATCGGCATTTCCGGATAAGCAATAAATTTATAACTGCCGTAATGACTTTGCGGTAAAGATAAAAGGAACGGAACGGAGAAACAGATGAATTTTGATAGATTAAACGATAAACAGATTGAGGCTGTAAAGGCAACAGAAGGCCCGGTATTAATACTTGCAGGTGCGGGAAGCGGAAAAACAACCGTACTTGTGAACAGAATTGCATATATGCTGGAACACGAAAGAATATCACCATATAGTATTCTTGCAATTACTTTTACAAATAAAGCCGCAAATGAAATGAAAACGAGAGTTGAAAAACTGATTGGAAATAATGCTGACGGAATGTGGATAAGTACGTTTCATTCATGCTGTGTTAAAATTTTGAGAAGCTGTATAGACTACATAGGATTTTCTGGTAATTTTGTAATATATGATACAGATGATTCCAAAACGGTTTTAAAAGATTGTTTAAAAGAGCTTAATATGGATGAGAAGGTATTCAGCCCAAGGTCTGTGGCTGCACAGCTCAGTAAAGCAAAAGATGAATTGGTATCATGGCAGGAATATAAAAACATAAATGAAAATAATTACAGATTATCAAAAATTGCTGCGGTTTATGAATTATATCAGGAAAAATTGAAAAAAAACAATGCACTTGATTTTGATGATATTATTTTCTTTACTGTTAAAATATTTAAAGAACATGAAGATGTACTGGAAAAATACAGAGAACGGTTTAAATATATAATGGTTGATGAATACCAGGATACAAGTACGGCACAGTATGTTCTTATCAGTTTGCTTGCAAAGGAAAACAGAAATATCTGTGTTGTGGGTGATGACGATCAGAGCATATATAAGTTTAGGGGTGCAAATATCAGAAATATACTGGATTTTGAAAAAGAGTTTGATGATGCAAAAGTGATTAAACTTGAACAGAATTATCGTTCATCTCAAAGTATATTGAATGCAGCAAATTCCGTGATAAAAAATAATTTGACAAGAAAAGCAAAATCACTTTGGACAAGCAATGAAAAAGGAGAAAAGATAAAAATATTTACAGGCAACAATGAAAGAGATGAAGCATCTTTTGTTGCAAAAGAAATTAACAAATTGGTTGATCAGGGTGCGAAATATTCGGATTTTGCAATATTATACCGAACGAATGCTCAATCCCGTGTTATAGAAGATGAGTTTATAAAAAATGTTGTTCCGTACAGAGTTTTGTCCGGACTGCGATTTTACGATAGAAAAGAAATAAAAGATATTATTGCATATTTGCGTGTTATTCTTAATCCTGATGACGATGTAAGCCTTTTGAGAAT
>CASFSH010000046.1 GCA_949297205.1 uncultured Bacillota bacterium
AAGACCCATACTCAATTGCCGAGGACTCAATTGTTGTAAAAACTTTTGCAAAGTACGGCTGGGAATGGGGAGGAAATGCATGGGGGGATTCTTACAATATTTATTCAGGATGGTATAATAATGATCCTGTAAGCGTTACCCTTGAAGCTTATATAAACTATATAGATTCGGCGGGGGGTGAAGGAAAACCTCTGATAATAAGTGAATTCGGCGCAGGTGCAATGTACGGTTTTCGTGATACGGCACACAGGCGCTGGAGTGAAGAAAAACAGGCGGATATTATTGAAGAAGCTTTAAATGTATATATGAATCATAAAAGAATATGCGGTGTGTTCGTATGGCAATTCTGTGACTGCAGAGTTACAGAGGAAGGAAACTGGTATCTGAACAGAACTTGTATGAGAAACAATAAAGGTGTTGTTGATATGTACCGACGTCCCAAGCTTGCATATGAAACGGTGAAAAGAATGTTTAAATAATATATTCCAAGTGCATATGCCCCATGCCGCTTTTAGGCGGCGGATTTGGTTTATATTAACAATGAATTTTAAAATATCGGCAAAATTATTGACATGAAAAAACAATAATGATAAAATGTTTTATGGGTGCAAAGGCGTTCCGATTTTTTTCGAGCGCCTTTTTACTTAAATTGTAATAAATTTCCGAAAGTCTATACGGTAATTTTTGAGAGGAGCATGAATCATGGATTCTTTTGAAACTGTAATAAATCTTGTAAAAGATGAAGATGTTCGTTTTATCAGACTGCAGTTTACCGATTTATCAGGTAAAATACGTAATATGGCGATAACGGTCGGGCAGCTTAAGAAAGCACTTAGCGGAGAGCTTGCTTTTAACGGTTTGGCAGTTGAGGGATTTGATGACGGAGAAGAATTTGAGTTATATTTAAAGCCCGATATATCCACATTTGAAATTTTTCCATGGAGACCGAATCATGGAAAAGTAGCAAGATTTATATGTGATATATATAAGAGCGATAATCATATTTACGAATTGGATCCCAGAAATGTGTTGAAAAAAGTTATAGCCGAAGCACAAAAAACAGGAATATATCCGCTTATACAGCCAAAATGCGAATTTTTCTTATTCAATACAGACGAGGCGGGTAATGCAACAACCGATACCAATGACCTGGGAACCTACTATGATGTGGCACCTCTTGATAACGGTGAAAATTGCAGACGTGAAATAATAATGACTCTTGAGGATATGGGCTTTGAAATAGAATCTTCACATCATGAAAAGGGAAACGGCCAGCATCAGGTGAATTTTAAAAAGGGTGAACTGTTATTATCGGCAGACAGACTTATGACCTTTAAAATGACGGTAAAAACCATTGCAAAAAGACATGGAATGCACGCAACCTTTATGGCAAAACCTGTAACCCAACAGCCCGGAAGCGGAATGTATTTTGATATTTCGTTAAACAGGGACGGAAAAAATATAGTTTCAAAGGATAACACTCTGACAGATACCGCAAGAAAGTTTATTGCCGGAATTTTAAAATATACCACACAAATGGCATTTATAACAAATCCTACCGTTAATTCATACAGACGTCTTTTGCCGGGAGGAAATGCACCGTGCTATATAGGCTGGTCGGATAAAAATAAAGATGCGATTGTGAGAGTATTGAAATTGGGTTCCGAAAATGCATCTGTAAGCTTCAGAGCTCCCGATCCCACAGCCAATCCTTATCTTGCGGTTGCGGCAGTAATTAAAGCGGGGCTTGAAGGTATAAAATATAATTTTGAGCCATGGGATTATGTTCCGTACGGAAATGAAAATCTTGCAAATCTGGAAACCATGCCTGCTAATCTTATTGCGGCGGTGGAAGAATCGAAAAAATCATCTTTTGCAAGAGATTTAATGGGTGACAAGTTGTATAACAGTTATGTAAATATGAAAACAAAAGAATATAACGAATACAAAAAACACGTAAGTCAATGGGAAATAAACAGGTATCTTAACAACTATTGAGTAAAAACTGCAGTTAATGCCATGTTCATCACTGAATATTTTTAATATATTTTTCGGGAGGTGACAGATTGAATAAGATTATATTGGCATTTATAAACGATGCAGTTGCACAGAAAATAAAAAAGATGCTTGAAATAGGCGGATATAATGTATATACAATCTGTCATTCGGTGTCTGAAATATTAAGGTACAATCAGGAAATTGATATTTCATTGATCATTATGGGATATAAGCTGACAGACGGTACTGTATTGGATATATATGAAGAACTGCATGAAGAAGTTAAAATAATATCATTGTTAAAACCTGAGCAGATTGAAAATCTCGATAATGACGAAATATGTGTTTTACCGCTTCCCACAAACAGAATTCTGTTATGTGAAGCAATTGAAAAAAATATATTAAGCTATTATATAAAAAACAAACCGGCTGCAAAAAATGATGATGACAGGGCGATAATCGAACAGGCAAAAATGAAATTAATAAAAGAAAATATGATGACCGAACCGCAGGCACACCGCTTTATACAAAAAAGAAGCATGGATACCGGTTCAAGAATGGTTGATACCGCAAGGCATATTTTAAGTCACAGTACATGAAAGGATTGATAGGATGAAGTTTACAAAAATGCAGGGATTGGGAAACGATTATATATATGTTAATTGTTTTGAGGAAAAGGTTGAAAATATTAATGAAACGGCGAAATTTGTTAGTGACAGACATTTCGGAATAGGCTCTGACGGACTTGTTCTGATCTGTCCTTCGGATAAGGCGGATTTTCGTATGGATATGTATAATTCCGACGGAACTCAGGCTGAAATGTGCGGAAATGCAATAAGATGTGTGGGAAAATATGTCTATGACAGAGGTCTTACCGATAAAACGGAAATTTCCGTTGAAACCCTTGCGGGAATAAAATATTTGCAGCTGAATGTTGAGAAGGGGACAGTAAAAACGATAAGAGTCAATATGGGAGAACCAAAGATAAAATCCGCTGAAATCCCGGTTGACACCGAACTTGAAAATTTTATAAAGCAGCCTGTAACCGTTATGGGAAAGAAGTATGACGTTACATGTGTATCAATGGGAAATCCTCATGCGGTTACATATATTGACGATACCGACAGTCTTGAAATAGAAAAAATAGGACCGTTGTTTGAAAATCACAAACTCTTTCCAAAAAGAATCAATACCGAATTTATACAGCTTATTGACAGGAAAACAATAAAGATGCGTGTATGGGAAAGAGGCGCGGGGGAAACTCTTGCCTGCGGAACGGGAGCGTGTGCAGCTATGGCGGCAAGCAATATTAACGGATATATAGATGATGAAGCGGATGTTATTTTACTGGGTGGAACACTCCATATAGAATGGGATAAAAAACAAAATCTGATATATATGACAGGTCCGGCTGAATTTGTGTTTGACGGGGAAATAAAATTATGGTAAAATAACATTATTGTTTTAAAAATATATAGGATATTTTAATTATCATAAATATTATTATTGAAAGGACAGAAAAAAATGGCAAAAATCAATGACAATTATTTAAAGTTACCGGGAAGCTATCTGTTTTCCGCAATTGCAAAAAAGGTGGAAGACTATTCACAAAAAAATCCCGATAAAAGAATTATTAAAATGGGAATAGGCGATGTTACAAGACCTCTTGCACCGGCTGTAATAGAGCAGATGCACAAGGCAGTTGATGAAATGGGAACTTTTGAGGGATTCCACGGTTACGGTCCCGAACAGGGATATGACTTTTTAAGAAATAAGATTGTTGAGAACGACTATCTTGCAAGAGGAATAAAGATAGATAAAAACGAAGTTTTTGTTTCCGACGGTGCAAAATCAGACTGCGGAAATATAACCGATATTTTTTCAATTGATAATACGGTTGCGGTATGCGATCCTGTTTATCCCGTGTATGTTGATACAAATGCTATGGCCGGAAGAGCGGGAGATTATAAAGATGACGGACACTGGTCAAAGCTGGTTTATATGAATTGTCTGAGAGAAAATAATTTTGTGCCTGTAATTCCGTCTCAAAAGGTTGATTTAATCTATTTATGCTTCCCAAACAATCCTACCGGAATGGCAATAACCAAAACCGAATTAAAGAAATGGGTGGATTATGCAAGAGAGAATAAAGCAATAATTCTGTATGATTCGGCATATGAAGCATTTATTACACAGGAAGATGTACCTCATTCCATATTTGAAGTTGAGGGCGCCGACGAATGTGCCATAGAATTCAGAAGCTTTTCAAAAACAGCCGGATTTACCGGAACAAGATGTGCATATACCGTAATTCCCGAAAAGGTGAAAATTGACGGTGTATCTTTAAATTCATTATGGAACAGACGTCAGTGTACAAAATTTAACGGTGTATCTTATGTTATTCAAAAGGCTGCAGAAGCGGTATATTCCGATGAAGGAAAAAAACAGACAAAAGATACCATTGCATATTATCTTAAAAATGCGCAAATAATAAGAGAGGGTCTTGAAAAAGTGGGTCTTGAAGTATACGGCGGCGTAAATGCACCTTATATTTGGGCAAAGACTCCTGATAATATCAAATCGTGGGATTTCTTTGATATTTTACTTGATAAAGCAAATATTGTCACAACACCTGGTGCCGGATTCGGACCCAGCGGAGAGGGATATATAAGACTTACCGCATTTAATACCAAAGAAAATACAACAGAAGCAGTTGAAAGAATTAAAGCAGTTTTGTAAATTATTAACAAAATAAAAAAAAAGCTTGCATATAACGTAAATGTATGATATAATATCTGTACGTTGAGCAAAGGTGTTCAATTTGTGTTTTATACGCAAATTGTGCGCCTTTTTTTATTCTTAAATCGGAGGAATGATAATATGAGTTATAACGGATTACCGAAAAAACAAGGTCTGTATGATCCGAAATTCGAGCATGATGCCTGCGGTATCGGAGTTATATGTAATATAAAAGGCAAAGAGTCTCATGATATGATTACCGATGCCATACGTATTTTAAAAAAGCTTACACACCGCGGCGGTGTGGGAAGTGAACCGGATACAGGTGACGGTGCGGGTATTTTAATTTGTATGCCTCACGAGTTTATGAAAAAGGTATGCAAAAATGAAGATATAATTTTACCTGAAAAGGGAAATTACGGAGTAGGAATGTTATTTTTGTCACCCGACGCAGACACAAGATCGGACAGTTTAAATAAATTATCACAGATTATAGAAGAAGAGGAACAGGAACTTTTGGGAATAAGAGACATACCTGTTTTTGAAGATTGCATAGGTTCTGCCGCAAGGGAAGCAATGCCGCATATATGTCAGATTTTTATTAAAAAGAATAAAAAGCTGAAAAAGGAAGAGGATTTTGAAAGAAAGCTTTATATAATAGGAAAAAGAGCGGAACGTGAAATAAGATACGGTGACGACTCAATTGATCCATATTTCTATTTTGCCAGCATTTCAACGAAAACAATAGTATATAAAGGTATGCTGACTCCCGATCAGGTAAGTGAGTTTTACCTTGACCTTAAAGATATGGATATGAAAACCTCCATAGCATTGGTTCATTCCAGATTTTCCACAAACACATTCCCCAGCTGGGAAAGAGCTCATCCCAACAGGTTTTTGATTCACAACGGGGAAATAAATACCATCAGAGGTAATGTAAACTGGGAAAAGGCAAGAGAGGCAATGTTTGAAACCGACGCCTTCGGCAACGATATTAATAAGATTTTCCCTGTTATTAATGAGGATGGTTCTGATTCTGCCATGATGGATAATTATATTCAATTTTTAACTTTGTGCGGATTTTCTCTGCCGGCTGCCGTTATGATGACAATACCCGAACCCTGGGAAAAGAATGAGCAGATGGATAAAACAAAAAGGGCATTTTATGAATACAATTCATGTATGTCCGAACCCTGGGACGGACCTGCGGCAATAGCCTTTACCGACGGCGTTCTGGTGGGCGCTACCCTTGACAGAAACGGACTTCGTCCCGCAAGATACTGCATAACCTCCGATGATAATGTAATTCTTGCATCAGAGGTAGGAGTTTTGGATATTCCGCCTGAAAAGGTTGTTAAAAATGACAGACTTCATCCCGGTAAAATGTTCCTGATTGATACAAAAGCCGGAAAAATAATTGAAGATGATGAGATAAAAGCAATTGAAGCAGCAAAAAGACCATATGAAAAATGGCTGAAGAAAAATCTTACACTTTTGGACTCTCTTCCTGAAGAAACAGGTAAAAAGGGCACAATATGGCATGATTTTGTACTTGAAATCGAAGAGAATGCTGATGATGTTTATTCTCATGTTATGAAAAAACGTGCAATAGATATTGAAAGCAAGTTTGTTACAAGAAGTAATGATTTCAGCGATTCGACTCCGGTTCTGCAAAAGGAAAAAATATTCGGATACACATGGGAGGATATTAACGGAACAATAAAGGATATTGCCCGTACGGGAGAAGACCCCATATCTGCAATGGGTATAGATTCACCGCTTGCCGTTTTATCTGAAAAACCGCAGCTTTTATATAATTATTTCAAACAGCTGTTTGCACAGGTTACAAATCCGCCTATAGATGCAATAAGAGAACAGATTATAACTTCGTCCATTCTTTATCTCGGAGGAGAAAGCAATCTTTTAAAACCGGATGAAAACATCTGTAAAAGAATCAGAGTAAATTCTCCCATTTTGACAAATGAAGAATTGATGAAACTGAGAAATATTGATATGGATGGATATAAGTCGATTACCATTCCGATTTTATTTAATGTCAACACAAAATATGATATGCGTTCGGCTTGTGAAACGGTCTTTGAAGCTGCCGATATGGCGGTTGAAAACGGATACAATATTATAATTTTGTCCGATAAGGGTGTTAATCAAAGTAAAGCTCCGATCCCGGCATTGCTTGTTTCGGCAGGACTTCATCATCATCTGATAGAAAAAGGCACCAGAATGAAAGTAAGCATTGTAGTTGAATCAGGTGAACCGAGAGAAGTTCATCATATGGCTTTGCTTATCGGATACGGTGTAAATGCGGTAAATCCTTATCTTGCATATGAAATCATAGAAGAACTTGATAAAAACGGACTTTTGGAGGTAGATGTTAAAAAAGGTATCGAAAATTATAAAAAAGTGCTTACAAAGGGAATTGTTAAAATCGCATCCAAAATGGGTATTTCGACAATACAGTCCTATCATGGCGCTCAGGTGTTTGAAACATTGGGTATATCTTCAAAGGTTGTTGATAAATTCTTTACCGGTACAACATCAAGAATCGGCGGTATAGGCTTGAAGCATATTGAACAGGAAGCTATTGACAGACACAGCAAAGCGTTTGATATTTTAACAAAGGATCAGGCACTTGAAACCGGAGGAGATCATAAGTGGAGAGCAAAAGGCGAATATCATATGTTCAATCCCGAATCTATATATAAACTTCAGATGGCCTGCAGAACAGGCAATTATCAGCTGTATAAAGAATATGCAAAAGCCATGGATGAACACAATGCCCGTCACTGCACAATCAGAGGATTGCTTGATATTAAAACAATAGACAAACCCATAGCCATTGATCAGGTTGAACCTGTTGAAAGCATAGTTAAAAGGTTTAAAACCGGTGCTATGTCATACGGTTCAATAAGCCGGGAAGCACATGAATGTATGGCTATTGCCATGAACAGGCTTGGCGGTAAATCCAACAGCGGTGAAGGAGGAGAAATCCCCGAAAGATATATTCCCGATGAAAACGGAGATTCACGCTCCTCTGCAATAAAACAGGTTGCATCAGGCCGTTTCTGTGTTCATATTCACTATCTGAACAATGCGAAGGAACTGCAGATAAAAATGGCACAGGGTGCAAAACCGGGTGAAGGCGGACATCTTCCGGGAGGAAAGGTATATCCGTGGATTGCAAAGGCAAGACATTCAACCACAGGCGTGGGATTAATATCACCGCCTCCGCATCATGATATTTATTCGATTGAAGATTTGGCACAGCTTATTCATGATTTAAAGAATGCCAACAGAGATGCAAGAATAAGCGTAAAACTTGTTTCGGAAGCAGGTGTGGGAACAATTGCAGTAGGTGTTGCAAAAGGCCGTGCAGACGTAATTTTGGTGTCAGGATACGACGGCGGTACAGGTGCTGCACCAAGAACAAGTATAAGAAATGCAGGTCTTCCGTGGGAATTGGGTGTTGCGGAAACTCATCAGGCACTTTTAATGAACAATTTAAGAAACAGAGTTGTAATAGAAACAGACGGAAAACTTTTGACAGGACGTGATGTTGCCGTTGCCGCATTGCTGGGTGCGGAAGAATACGGATTTGCAACCGGACCGTTAATTTCCATGGGATGTGTAATGATGAGAGTATGTAACCTGGATACCTGCCCTGTGGGTATTGCCACACAAAACGCACAGTTAAGAAGCAGATTCTGCGGAAACCCTGAGTATGTTGAAAACTTCATGAGATTTATTGCACAGGATTTAAGAGAATGGATGGCAAGAATAGGAGTAAAAACCGTAAATGAGCTTATAGGTCATGTAGAGTTCCTGTCACAGCATATTCTTGAGGACAATGATAAGAACAAAAAAGCCCGTTCGGTAGATTTGAGTGCATTGCTGTATCAGCCTAAAATTTGTTCAAATGATTATGAACGCTATTACAATACACCTCAGGATCATGAGCTTGAAAAATCACTTGACATGAACACTTTGATGAAATTATGTAAACCTGCAATATATGAAGGCAAAAAAATAGAATCAAAACTTAAAATAAATAACACAGACCGTGTGTGCGGTACGATTATATCATCGGAAATTGCAAGAGTGCACGGGGAAAAAGGCTTGCCCGAAGATACCATCAAGCTGCAGTTTGTGGGAGCGGCAGGACAAAGTTTCGGAGCATTTTTGGCGCCCGGTATTACTTTAAAGCTTGAAGGTAAATGCAACGATTATATGGGTAAAGGTTTGTCAGGAGGAAAAATTATTGTAGTTCCTCCGGAAAATTCAAAGTTTGTGCCTATTGAGAATGTTATAACCGGTAACGTAGCATTTTACGGTGCTGTCTACGGAAAAGCATTTATTCGGGGCATGGCGGGAGAAAGATTCTGTGTAAGAAATTCCGGAATAACCGCCGTTGTTGAGGGAATAGGTGACCACGGATGTGAATATATGACAGGCGGAAGAGTTGTCGTTCTCGGCAGAACCGGACGAAACTTTGCAGCAGGTATGTCCGGAGGTATTGCTTATGTTTATGACAAAGATAATAACTTTAAACAAAACTGTAACAGTGAAATGATTTCAATGTACAAGGTAACCGGGAAGAATGACATGGATGAACTTAAAAATCTGATTACCGAACATTATGAAAATACAAAAAGTAATACCGCAAAGACTATTCTTGATAACTGGGATGAGGAAGTGACAAAATTTGTCAAGGTTGTTCCCAATGATTACAAGAAGATTATGGATGTACTTGACAGCGAAAGCAAAAAAGGTACAGATAAAGAAGAGGCTTTATTAATAGCATTTGAAGCCGTAACGGGAAAGAAAGTAGCAAGATTGAATAAGGAGGCTGAGTGATATGGGTAAACCAACAGGTTTTTTGGAATATCAAAGACAACTTCCGAAAGACAGACCTATTAAAGAAAGAATTAAAGACTGGGGAGAATTTCATACCCATTTTGATGAAGAAGCAATAAAGCTGCAGGGTGCAAGATGTATGGACTGCGGAGTACCTTTTTGTCATGCAGGAGTAGTGGTAGGCAGAACTTCGATAGGATGTCCTCTCCAAAATGCCATACCTGAATGGAATGATTTATTGTACAGAGGAAAACCCGAACTTGCATACGAGCGTTTAAGAAAAACGAATAACTTTCCTGAATTTACAGGCAGAGTTTGTCCGGCATTGTGTGAAGGCTCTTGTACAGCCGGGTATCACGGAGATCCGGTTACAATAAAAAATAATGAATGTTATATCATTGACAAAATGTTTGAAACAGGAAAAATTTCTCCGAGGATACCAAAACTTACAACAGGAAAACGTGTTGCGGTTATAGGATCGGGACCTTCCGGACTTGCGTGTGCGGATATGCTTAATCAATACGGTCACAGTGTAACGGTTTTTGAACGTTCGGACCGTGCCGGAGGTTTATTAATGTACGGAATCCCCAATAT
>CASFSH010000047.1 GCA_949297205.1 uncultured Bacillota bacterium
AATATTCTTCTCTTCTCCCTTTACATTCTTTAACAGTTCAACAATAGATGAATTTAAAACAGATATAAAGGATGAAGGTGATCATTATCTGTTGGAAGCTGATCTGCCGGGTTTTGATAAAAATGATATTAAACTGGATATAAATGATAATATTCTTACCATAAGCGCAGAAAGGCATTCAGAACATGAAGAAAATGATAAAAAAGGTAAATATGTACGCTGTGAACGTTCATACGGATATTACAGCCGTGACTTTGATTTGTCAAATGTAAAATCTGAGGAAATCAGAGCTAAATATGACAATGGTGTACTGAAACTTACAATGCCAAAGAAAAACGAAACAATCGGAAAAACAACACATCTTGAAATAGAATAACAAACTTGTCGGAGAAAAAATCTCCGGCTTTTGTTTTATTATCTTATAAAAGTTAAGGCAGTACGATGATTGTGTACCGCCTTAACTTTTATACATTTTCAATTTGCCAGTCAATTGGTTTTTCACCAAGTGATTCAAGTATTTCATTTGCTTTTTTAAAGTGACCGCATCCGAAAAATCCTCTTGAAGCAGATAAAGGGCTTGGATGAGCGGCAGTCAGAACATAGTGTGCCGGATTTGTTATAACCGCCGTTTTTTCCTTTGCGTTATTACCCCAAAGTAAAAATATAATAGGTTTTTCACGGCTATTAAGAATTTCAATTACTCTGTTTGTAAAAATTTCCCATCCTTTATTACGGTGAGAATTTGCGGCGCCCTGACGAACTGTAAGAGAAGAATTCAACAGCATAACACCCTGTCTTGCCCATTTTTCAAGATATCCGTTATTGGGAATATACAAACCAAGCTCGTTATGAAGTTCTTTGTACATATTCTGCAATGACGGCGGAATATCAACTCCTACTTTAACAGAAAAAGCCAATCCGTGTGCCTGATTCACCTCATGATACGGATCCTGTCCCAATATTACAACCTTTGTATCTTTATATGAAGTCCATTTTAGTGCATTAAATATATCATACATATCAGGGAAAATCGTATGGTTTTTATATTCCTGTTTCAAAAACCCTCTTAATACTAAATAGTATTCCTTGGAAAATTCATCCTTTAATAATTCATCCCAGTCATTACCTATATTTACCACAAAAATTCACACCCCTATTATCAAATAAATCTGCGGATTTAATTTCCGCAGATTTATCTGTTACTAAACTCAATCAAAAAGCATACAATTACTGATCTTCTATTTCGTAACCTTCAAGTGTTATATTAACATCTCTGTATAACGGCATACCCGTTCCTGCAGGAATAAGTTTTCCTATGATAACATTTTCCTTCAAACCAAGTAACGGATCTACCTTACCTTTTATTGCAGCTTCTGTAAGAACCTTTGTGGTTTCCTGGAAAGATGCTGCAGATAAGAATGAATCAGTGGCAAGAGATGCTTTTGTAATACCCAATAATACCGGAGATGAAGTAGCATAAGTTCCTCCTCCGTTTTCATCAAGTTTCTTGTTCGCATCTTCAAGTTCAAACTTATCTACAAGCGATCCAATCAATAAATCAGTATCTCCTGCTGTTTCAACTCTTACCTTTCTTAACATCTGTCTTGTTATGATTTCAACGTGCTTATCATTAATATCAACACCCTGCATACGATAAGTTTTTTGTACTTCACGTGTAATATAATCCTGAACTGCCTGTGAACCGTTTATTCTCAGAATATCATTGGGATATATTGAACCGTGTGTCAAAGGCTGTCCTTTTTCAATAATTTCATCGTCTGCAACCTTTATTGTTGAATCGTACGGAATCATATATGTCTTTGATTCACCCAATTCATCATTTGAAACTGTAATTTCACGTTTACGTGCATTTGAAACATTTACAGAAGCTCTTCCTGCAATTTCAGAAATTATTGCAAGACCCTTAGGACGTCTTGCCTCAAACAATTCCTCAACACGAGGAAGACCCTGTGTAACATCAGCACCGCCTGCAACACCGCCGGCGTGGAATGTTCTCATTGTAAGCTGTGTACCCGGTTCACCAATTGACTGTGCAGCAATTATACCTACTGTCTCACCAATATTTACCATCTCTCCGGTAGCAAGGTTTCGTCCGTAACATTTAGCACATACTCCAACTCTTGCCTTACAGGTCAAAACACTTCTTATATGCACTTTTTCAACACCTGCTTCAATAATCTTATCAGCAGTCTTTTCATCTATCATGCTGTTTAAATCAGCTTTTGCAATTAATTCGCCTGTATTTGGATTGACTATATCAGTCATAAGAATACGACCAATAATACGATCTCTTAAAGGCTCAATTATTTCATTTCCTTCAGTTACAGCAGAAACCCAATGTCCCTCTGTATCTCCGCAGTCATTTTCTCTTACAATAACATCCTGAGAAACGTCAACTAAACGACGAGTCAAATAACCTGAGTCGGCAGTTCTCAATGCCGTATCGGTATTACCTTTACGAGCACCGTGGGATGAAATAAAGTATTCCAAAACATTAAGTCCTTCACGGAAATTAGCACGAATAGGAATTTCAACTGCACGTCCCTGAGTATCTGCCATAAGACCACGCATACCTGCAAGCTGTCTTATCTGATTGACGCTACCACGCGCTCCGGAATCAGCCATCATAAAGATAGGGTTGAATTTATCCAGATGCTGCATCATATCTTCCGTTACTTTGTCTGTTGTAGCACCCCATACCTTGATTACTTCATTATATCTTTCTTCATCGGTTAATAAACCACGTCTGAATTTCTTTACAATTTCATCAATCTGTGTCTGTGCATCTGCAAGAATTGCAGCCTTGTTATCAGAAATTTCTATATCAGATACAGATACGGTGATTGCACCCTTTGTTGAGTATTTGTATCCGGTAGCCTTTATAAGGTCAAGAACTTCAGCAGTTTTTGTTGTACCGTGAACACGGATACATCTGTCAATAATTTTACCGAGCTGTTTCTTCTTTACTATTTCATTAATTTCCAAATCGCATACTGTTTCAGGATTTTTTCTGTCAACAAAACCAAGATTCTGAGGAATGTTATCATTAAATATAATTCTTCCTACAGTAGCATCAATTACTCTTTCGTAATGTTCACCCCTAATATCCTTTGAAACACATACGCGAATAGGTGTATGCAAACCAAGCATATCATTTGCATAGGCAAGCAATGCCTCATCAGGACTTAAATAGGTGTGAGGTCTCCAGTTTTCACTGTCTGTTCCGGGATAATATTTTCCTCCCATCTCATCTTCTTTAATTATTGTAAGGTAATAACATCCCAAAATCATATCCTGTGTAGGAACGGTAACAGGCGCACCGTCCTGAGGTTTTAACAGGTTATTTGCCGATAACATCAAAAATCTTGCTTCTGCCTGTGCTTCCGGGGACAGCGGAACGTGTACAGCCATCTGGTCACCGTCAAAGTCAGCATTATATGCAGTACATACCAACGGATGCAATTTTAATGCTCTGCCCTCAACAAGCTTAGGTTCAAATGCCTGAATACCCAATCTATGAAGCGTAGGTGCACGGTTAAGAAGTACCGGGTGTTCTTTAATAACATCTTCAAGAACTTCCCAAACCTCCGGCTTTACTCGTTCAACCATTCTTTTTGCACTCTTTATATTAGGTGCAAGTCCACGTGATACCAATTCTTTCATTACAAAAGGTTTAAACAGTTCTATAGCCATTTCCTTAGGCAATCCGCACTGATAAATCTTCATTTCAGGGCCTACAACTATAACCGAACGTCCTGAATAGTCAACACGCTTACCAAGCAAATTCTGACGGAAACGTCCCTGTTTACCCTTTAACAAGTCTGACAAAGATTTTAAAGCTCTGTTTCCCGGGCCTGTTACTGTTCTTCCACGGCGTCCGTTATTTATCAATGCATCAACAGCCTCTTGCAGCATTCTCTTTTCATTTCTGATTATCAGATCAGGTGCACCCAATTCCAACAATCTGTTCAATCTGTTATTTCTGTTTATAACACGTCTGTAAAGATCATTTAAGTCACTTGTTGCAAATCTACCGCCATCAAGTTGTACCATCGGTCTTAATTCAGGCGGAATTACCGGAATAACCGTCATAATCATCCATTCCGGACGATTTCCCGATAATCTGAAAGCTTCAATAATTTCAAGACGCTTAATTATTCTTGCCTTCTTTTGTCCTGTGGATTCTTCAAGCTCTGCTTTCAGTTCCTTTGACAAAGACTCAAGATCTATTTTTTTAAGCATTTCCAATATTGCTTCAGCACCCATTCCGGCACTGAATTTATCACCATATTTCTCATATGCTTCCCTATATTCCTTTTCTGTCAGAATCTGATTTGGAAGTAAGTTGGTGCTGCCCACATCAGTAACAATATAAGAAGCAAAATACAATACTTTTTCAAGATGTCTTGGTGAAATATCCAAAATAAGACCCATTGCAGAAGGTACACCTTTAAAATACCATATATGAGATACAGGAGTAGCCAATTCAATATGACCCATTCTTTCACGACTTACCTTTGACTTTGTTATTTCAACACCGCATCTTTCGCAGACAATACCCTTATGTCTGATCTTTTTATATTTTCCGCAATGACATTCCCAGTCTTTTGTAGGTCCGAATATCTTTTCACAAAACAATCCGTCTCTTTCCGGCTTCAAGGTACGGTAATTAATGGTTTCAGGCTTTTTTACTTCGCCGTATGACCAGCCTCTGATTGTTTCCGGCGAGGCTAAACCAATTTTTATTGCTTCAAAGCTATTTTTAAAATTCACTATTTAACCCTCCATTTTACATATCATCATCAGAATATGAATCATCATCATTATCATTGTATAAGTTATCAAGAACATCTACCAATGACATATCACTGTCGTCATCATCATCCGAATATGAATCATCATTCCAAGAGCTGTCATCATAATCCGCATCATCAATATCATCAATATCCATATCATCAACATCATCAATTATCATATCATCGCACAATTCATTTTCATCTGCAATAATATCCAATCCCATACCTTCAACCGGTCTTTCATCATCGTCATCATCATTTGTATTAATGTCAACTTCTTCACCGTCAGCATCAAGAATTTTAATATCAAGAGCAAGCGACTGTAATTCTTTAACAAGAACCTTAAACGATTCAGGGATACTTGAATTAGGTATATTCTCACCTTTTACAATCGCTTCATATGTTTTAACACGTCCTACAACATCATCTGACTTAACAGTTAGAATTTCCTGAAGAGTATAAGCAGCTCCGTAACCTTCCAATGCCCATACTTCCATTTCTCCAAAACGCTGTCCGCCAAATTGTGCTTTACCTCCCAAAGGCTGTTGTGTAACCAATGAGTAAGGTCCTGTTGAACGGGCATGAATTTTATCATCAACCAAGTGGTCAAGTTTCAGATAATACATTATACCAACAGTAACTGTATTATCAAACTTTTCGCCGGTTCTTCCATCATATACTACCGATTTAAATGACTTATCAAGCCCTGCAAGTTCAAATGCCTTTAACAAATCTTCATCTCTTGCGCCGTCAAATACAGGTGTTGCAACCTTTAAAAATTTACCTTCAGGCAATTTATCCTTTGCGTCAAGAATAACCTTCTTGTATTCCTCATCAACCTGCATTGCTTCAAGTTCCTGTCTTGTCTTTAAACTCAAAGTCCTGTATGCATATCCCAAATGCATTTCAAGTACCTGTCCTATATTCATACGGGAAGGAACACCCAAAGGATTCAATACAATCTGCAGCGGTGTACCGTCTTCAAGGAAAGGCATGTCTTCCTGAGGCAATACTCTCGAAACAACACCCTTATTTCCGTGACGTCCCGCCATTTTATCTCCTACCGATATTTTACGTTTTTGTGCAATATAACATCTTACAACCTGATTTACGCCTGCCGGAATTTCGTCTCCGTTTTCTCTTGTAAATATCTTAACATCAACTATTATACCATTTTCTCCATGAGGTACCCTCAAAGATGTATCTCTTACTTCTCTTGCTTTTTCACCGAATATTGCACGAAGCAATCTTTCCTCTGCGGTAAGCTCTGTTTCACCCTTAGGCGTAACCTTTCCGACAAGTATATCTCCTTCATGAACTTCAGCGCCTATTCTTATAATACCTGTATCATCAAGATCCTTTAAAGCATCTTCCGACACATTGGGAATATCCCTTGTTATTTCTTCAGGTCCCAATTTCGTATCACGTGATTCACACTCATATTCTTCTATATGAATTGAAGTAAATACATCATGTTTAACCAATTCTTCACTGATTAATACAGCATCTTCGTAATTGTAGCCTTCCCATGTCATAAATCCTATCAGGATATTTTTACCCAAAGCCAACTCGCCGTTATCCATTGCAGGTCCGTCTGCGATAATATCGCCTTTAGAAACTCTTTCACCAATTTCCACAATAGGATGTTGATTTATACAGGTAGACTGATTTGAACGGGTAAATTTGATAAGCTTATGCTTATGTTTTATTCCTGTCTGCAAGCCTTTAATAACAATTTCATTGGCTGTAACCTTTTCAACAATTCCGTCTTCTCTTGCAAGAACCGCCGATCCTGAGTCTTTTGCAACTTTATATTCCATACCTGTTCCTACAATAGGTGAATCTGTTGTCAAAAGAGGTACTGCCTGACACTGCATATTTGATCCCATCAAAGCACGGTTAGCGTCATCGTTTTCCAAAAACGGAATACAAGCAGTAACAGCAGAAACAAGCTGTCTTGGAGATACATCCATAAAGTCTATTCTGCTTCCGGGAACTTCGAGGATTTCATCCCTATAACGTGCAGAAACTCTCTTATCAAGAAAATGTCCTTCATCATCTAAAGGTTCATTTGCCTGTGCGATAATATATTCATCTTCAACATCGGCTGTCATATATACTATCTCGTCAGTTACAATTCCCTTTTCCTTATCCACTTTTCTGTAAGGAGCTTCAATAAAACCATATTCATTTATTCTTGCAAATGTTGCAAGTGAAGTAATAAGACCAATATTCGGACCTTCTGGAGTTTCAATAGGACACATACGTCCATAATGTGAATAATGAACGTCACGAACTTCATATCCTGCTCTTTCTCTTGACAATCCTCCAGGACCCAATGCAGAAATTCTTCTTTTATGACGAAGTTCCGCTAAAGGATTAGGCTGATCCATAAACTGTGACAATTGTGAAGAACCGAAAAATTCATTTAGTGTTGCAATAATAGGTCTTATATTAATAAGAGTTTGAGGAGTGATTATTTCAGATTCCTGAATAGTCATTCTTTCACGTACAGTTCTTTCCATTCTTGCAAGACCAATTCTAAACTGATTTTGCAGTAATTCTCCTACACAGCGCAGTCTTCTGTTACCCAAATGGTCAATATCATCAATATATCCTATATCATATGCAAGATTCAATATATAGTTTATTGATGCAAAAATATCGTCCTTTGTAATATGTTTGGGACTCAATTCATCTATTCTGTATAATATCTGTTCTTTTCTTTCCTCATCGCTTTCGTAATTTTCCAATATTTCTTCAAGAACAGGATAATAAACCTTTTCATAAGGCACATCGGAAACATCAAAGGATACATATTCCTTTAATGGTACCATATTGTTTGAAAACACTTTTACAGGTTTGTCCTCGGTTTGAATCATAACAAGATTTACACCGTTATTTTCAAATGCAAGTGCCATATCATATGTTACACCGTCACCGGCTTTTGCCAACACTTCTCCTGTAATACTGCTGACAACATCTTCAGCAACTGTTTTTCCCACAATTCTCTGTGTAAAGCTAAGTTTTTTATTAAATTTATATCTTCCGACCTTTGCCAAATCATAACGCTTAGGATCAAAAAACATATTGGTAATCAATGATTCCGCACTTTCTACGTTCAATGGTTCACCCGGTCTTAAACGCTTATATATTTCAAGAAGTGCATCTTCACGTGTTGCAGTTGTATCCTTTTCAAAAGTTGCTTTAAATCTCGGATCTTCACCGAAAAATTCTTCTATCTGAGCATTTGTTTCCAGGCCAAGTGCACGAATAAGAACTGTTACCGGTATTTTTCTTGTTCTGTCAATATGCACAGAAAAAACATCCATCGAGTCGGTCTCATATTCAAGCCAAGCACCGCGATATGGAATAACCTGTGAATTATATAATTTTTTACCTGTCTTATCTCTTTCAAATCCGTAGTAAATTCCAGGAGAACGAACCAACTGACTTACAATTACACGTTCGGCACCGTTTATAATAAAGGTACCCTGTTCCGTCATCAGCGGGAAATCCCCCATAAAGATTTCCTGTTCCTTAATTTCTCCGGTTTCAGAATTAATTAACCGCACACCCACTCTGAGCGGCGCCGCATATTTGGCATCTCTTTCCTTACATTCTTCAACGGAATATTTTGGATTATAATCCAATGTGGGTTCAAAAAATTCCAGTTCCAAATGTCCTGCATGGTCTTTAATCGGAGAAATATCATGAAATACTTCATTTAATCCCTCTGTCAAAAACCAGTTATAAGAATTTTTTTGTACTTCAATAAGATTCGGCATTTCCAAAACCTCATTGATTTTCGAATAGCTGAGTCGAGTATTTTTCCCTACCTGCACCTCATGCAACATTCACTGATCACCTCATCTGAATTATTAAGTATCTTTGTCTTTTTATCTGCCTGATTATTAAATTTAGCTATTGATTTTTAGATATTTTTGTGTTATAATATTCTTCGTAAATTACAACAGAGGATAAAAAGCCCATAATAATACTATTATATAATATCCTATGATAACACATTTCTTTTTTTATGTCAATAGAATTTTGGAAAATTTTTTATTTTTATTATCAAACTTGCATATTTAAATGTTTTATGATACAATTTCCATTATGAGGAAATAAAATACATATGAAAGGAAGTAAAACGAAGATATGCCCAAATTTGTTACGAATCAGAATTATGTACCCATTCCGGTTTACTTCATAGATACATATCTTAAAGACGTAAGCGGTTTATTTTTGAAAGTCTATTTGTATACCCTGAATCTTGCAGTAAACGGCAGAGAAATGGGGACGGCGGAAATTGCCGCAAATCTTAACGTTCTTGAAAGCGATGTAATGCAGGCAATCGAATACTGGGAACATGAAGGTATGATACTTGAGGACAGCGGAATTGTTGAATTTCTTGATACACCTATAAATGACGATAACGATAAGGCTCAGCCTATTCCCGTTTCTGAATCCGCCGAAGATGTCACACATAAACATTATGATAGTATACAGCTTTCAAAAATCATTTCAGATAATCAAAATTTATCGGAATTGGTTCTGCTTGCACAGGAATTACTCGGTAAAACCCTGTCCTCGTCCGATCTTGAAACGCTATACTGGATTTATGATGAACTGTCTTTTTCAACAGAGGCAATTTTACTTATCTTAGACTACTGCATTTCAAAAGAAAAAAGAAATTTAAAATACATAGAAAAAATTGCGGTTGAATGGCACAAAAAAAATATTATTACCACTGACCAGATAATGGACTACATATCTCAGGAAGAACATAAAAACAGCATTTTATATCAAATACAGAAAACTCTCGGAATTTCCGACAGAAACCTGTCAGCTGCCGAAACACAATATATCACAAAATGGCTTAATACATATAATATGAATGAGGAAATGATCTCTCTTGCATATGAATTGTGTTTATTGAATACAACAAAACTTTCTTTTCCGTATATGGATAAAATACTTGAAAGATGGAGTAAACAAAAAATATATACAAAAGAAGCTGCAATAGATGACAATAAACAATTTAAATCGAAATCATCCTCCGGCTTTAACCCTTACGTAGATGATTTCAATCATGACGAATTGGAAAAACTTACAAGAAAAAACACTACATTTTAACAAAAGAAAGGAATTTAGACTATGCCCGTAACAGACAAAAAAGGATTTATATGTGATATGGACGGAGTTATATATCACGGAAACAAGATACTCCCAGGTGTAAAGGAATTTGTAAACTGGCTTCAAACGGAAAATAAAAGTTTTCTTTTCCTAACCAATTCAAGTGAACGTTCCCCCATGGAACTCAGACAAAAGCTCCAGAGAATGGGACTGGATGTTGATGAAAAACATTTTTACACAAGCGCCCTTGCAACTGCCGCGTTCATAAAAAGTCAGAACCCGTCGGCAACTGCATACATAATCGGTGAAGCAGGACTTATAAATGCATTATATGAAGCAGGAATTACAATGAATGACGTAAATCCCGATTATGTTATAATAGGAGAAACAAAAAACTACAACTATGCCAACATAGAAAAAGCAGTAGGCCTTATTTTTGCCGGTGCAAAATTAATAGGAACAAACCCGGATATGACAGGTCCGTCAGAAAAAGGAATTGTGCCTGCTTGCCGTGCCCTTGTATCTCCTGTGGAACTTACAACCGGTTGTTCTGCATATTATCTTGGAAAGCCCAATCCTCTTATGATGAAAACCGGTCTTAAAATGCTTGGTGTAAGCGTTGAAGATGCCATAATTGTAGGCGACAGAATGGACACCGATATTATCTCAGGAATTGAGTCTGAAATAGAAACCGCGCTTGTCCTCTCCGGTGTTACAACAATCGATATTATGAAAAAATATCCTTACCGTCCGAAATATATTTTTGATGGTGTGGGCGAAATAGTAAAAAACAATCCTATTATCTTTTAATTAAATCCATTGTTTCCGGTTTTCTGTTTTTTTGCGGTAATTATATTATTCACTGCCTTAAAACTGATATTCCGGAAGCATTTTTATTGTTCAATTTACCATATTGACTTTTACGCATTCATATGTTAAACTAATTTTAAGATTAGTAGAATATTTAATCATTAAAAAATAATATAAAAAATTGTTTCCGGATATTTTCCCGGATTTTATTATGCCGTTATTTCTTATGAATTTGTGTCAGAGGGTGGTGCAGATAATGACAAACCGCGAAAGAGTAATTGATGCAATTAACTTTAAAAAAACAGACTATATTCCTCACAATGTTATTTTACCGAACAAATTTATGAAAAAATAGCAAAAGAATTTGGCAGTGACTACTCTTCCCATATAGATAATCACATTACCGCAATTGACCTTGCAAAACCACAAATACAAATCAAAAACGGATATTTTCGTGATGAATACGGAGTTATATGGAATAAAACCGGAGCGGATAAAGATATTGGCATACCCGACCAATTTATTATAAAAACCGAAACGGATTTGGATAATTATCAAATGCCCCCTGTTGATGAAAAATATATAAGAGAACAATGTGAAAAGCTTATGGCATCGGACGAAAATAATTTCAGAATTGTCAATATCGGCTTTTCTTTATACGAAAGAGTCTGGACTCTCATGGGGATTGAGGATACCCTCTGCAATATGCTGATTTAACCTGAAATGATGCATGAATTTTTTAAAAGAATATGCCATCGCAATCTTGAAATATTGGATATTGCCCTGGAATATGATTTTGACGGAGTTATATTCGGTGACGACTGGGGACAGCAGAATCATCTCATTATGGGAAGAAATACCTGGTGTGAATTTATCAAACCCAATTTGAAAAAGATGTATGACAAAGTAAAAGCAAAAGGCAAATATGTGGCACAGCACAGCTGCGGAGATATTCGTGAAATAATGGAAGACCTGGCAGATATGGGATTAAATATATACCAAACCTATCAACCCGAAATTTACGGTTTTGACTATGTAAAAAACCTTCAAGGCAAAATCGCTATCTGGGGAGGTATTTCCACACAGCATGATTTGCCCTGCAAAACCCCCGCAGAAATAAAACAGATACTCAAAATACATTAAACCGTTTCAAAGAAACCGGCGGACTTATTGCATCTCCCACACATTCTGTTCCTGCCGATGTACCTTTGGAAAACATAAAAGCAATGATAGATGTATTTTTAGCTTCACACAATGCATAATATAAATATTATATAAAATGTACAGGGCAGACCTGTTAATTACTGTGCTCTGCCCGAAAAAAATTATGTTAAGGAGTATTTTCATGAATTTAATTTTAAAAAATGCAAATGTTTACACAGACAATTCTTTCAGAAAAAAAGACATATATATTGCTGATAATATTGTAGAATTTAATGCTCCTTTAAAAACCGCAGCAGACGGTTTAGTTTTCGATTTTTCTGATTGTATTGTTATTCCCGGACTCACAGATGTTCATGTTCATTTGAGAGAGCCGGGTTTTTCATATAAAGAAACAATAAAATCCGGAACCGCCGCAGCAGCCGCAGGCGGATATACAAGCATATTTTCCATGCCTAACCTAAACCCGGTCCCCGATACTATCGAAAATCTGAAGATACAGCAGGATATTATAAAAAGGGACGCGGTTATAAATGTATTTCCCTATGCAGCCATCACTGTGGGAGAAAAAGGTGAAACACTTTCCGACATGGAGTCGCTTTCTAAGGAAGTTCATGCTTTTTCCGACGACGGCAGAGGTGTTCAATCGGCAGAAATGATGAAAAAAGCCATGTTAACGGCAAAAAAGTTTAATAAAATAATTGCTGCCCACTGTGAGGATAATTCACTGCTGAATAACGGATATATTCATGACGGAAAATACGCAAAAGAACACGGTCACCGGGGTATTAGTTCGGCAAGTGAATATGCTCAGATTGAAAGAGATATTAAACTCGCAAAGGAAACAGGCTGTAAATATCATGTATGTCATATATCAACAAAGGAAAGCGTAGAGTTAATCAGAAATGCAAAGGCAGACGGCGTTGATATTACCTGCGAAACCGCACCTCACTACTTAATACTCAGCGACAAGAATTTACAGGAAGACGGAAGGTTTAAAATGAATCCCCCGTTAAGGGATGAATCGGACAGGCTTGCACTCATCGAGGGTATAAAAGACGGAACAATTGATATGATTGCCACCGACCATGCTCCGCACAGTGCTGAAGAAAAAGCAAAAGGTCTTGAAAAAAGCAATATGGGTGTTGTGGGAATTGAAACTGCTTTTTCTGCCATGTACACTCATTTTGTAAAAACAAATGTCATAACCCTTGAAAAACTGATTGAATTGATGTGCATAAATCCTAACAAACGGTTCTGTGTTCCATTTGAAAGCGAGATTTCAAAAACCGCCAATCTTACCGTCTTTGACTTGAATATCAAATATACCGTAAATCCATCAACATTTTTATCAATGGGACGAGCTACTCCTTTTGAGGGCGATACACTATACGGAAAATGCCTTTTAACAGTAGCCAACGGTAAAATTGCATACGAAAATTGTTCTGAAAGGAAAATCACAAATGAATAAATCTGTTTATATAATAAAAGAAAATGTATTAATCGCCAAAAATACCTATAAAACAATTTTATCGGGAGACACCTCCTCCCTGACAAAACCCGGACAATTTATTAATATATTGCTTGACGGATTTTATCTTCGTCGTCCAATATCTGTTTGTGATTATGATGACAGTACCATTACAATAATATATAAAATTGTAGGAAAAGGGACTGAAAAAATGTCTTTACTGACACCCGGTGACAAGCTTGATATTCTTGTGGGATTGGGCAATGGTTTTTCCACAGAAAAATCAGGAAACAAACCCTTACTGATAGGCGGCGGTGCCGGTATTCCTCCCATGTATAATCTTGCAAAAAAACTGCTTCGGGAAGAAAAAGAACCTATTGTAATTTTAGGATTTAATACAAAAGATGAAATTTTTTATCAGGAAGAGTTTGAAAATCTCGGAGTAAAAGTTCTGGTTTGTACTGCAGACGGAAGTGTGGGAGTAAAGGGTTTTGTTACCGATGCAATAAAACAGCTTTCCGGTTACACCTACTTTTATACCTGCGGCCCTCAGCCTATGTTAAAAGCTGTATATGATACTACAAAGGTTTCGGGAGAGTTCAGTTTTGAAGAACGAATGGGCTGCGGATTCGGTGCCTGCATGGGATGCAGTTGCAAGACAAAATACAAAACAAAACGTATCTGCAAAGACGGTCCCGTTTTGGAAAAGGAGGAAATAATATGGTAGACATAAAAGTTAATTTGGGAGATTGGGAACTTTCAAATCCCATTATACCTGCAAGCGGTACTTTTGGTTACGGAAAAGAATTTGCAGAACTTTATGATATTAACATTCTCGGCAGTTTTTCTTTTAAAGGTACTACCAAAGAGGAACGTTTTGGGAATCCTACACCGAGAATTGCAGAATGTCCCATGGGGATGATAAATTCTGTCGGGCTTCAGAACCCCGGTATTGATAAAGTCATTTCAGAGGAACTTCCTCAGATGAAAAAAATATTTCATAAGCCTGTAATTGCAAATATAAGCGGTTTTTCAATTGATGAATATGTTTACTGCTGCGAAAAAATTGACAAGGAAAAACAGGTGGGAATTATTGAAGTCAATGTAAGCTGTCCCAATGTACATAACGGCGGGATGGCTTTCGGAACAGACCCGGTTTGTGCCGCACAGGTCACCAAGGCGGTTAAAGCGGTCACGAAAAAACCTGTATATATAAAGCTGTCACCAAACGTTACCGATATAGTTTCCATTGCAAAAGCCTGCGAAGCAGAAGGTGCAGACGGTTTAAGTCTTATAAACACAATGCTTGGTATGCGTATTGACTTAAAAACAAAAAAACCCGTTATTGCAAATAAAATGGGCGGTTTTTCAGGAAGTACAATTTTACCTGTTGCATTGAAAATGGTTTATCAGGTTTTTGAAGCTGTAAAAATACCTATTATCGGCATGGGTGGAGTAAGCTCATGTGAGGATGTTATAGAAATGATGCTTGCAGGTGCTTCGGCAGTTCAGATAGGTGCCGCAAACCTTGTAAATCCATATATTTGCAAGGAAATCATTGAACAGCTGCCGGCAGTTTGCGAAAAATATAATATTAAAAATTTAAAAGAAATAACAGGAGGCGCTCACTGATGGGAAAAGATGTAATAATTGCTTGTGATTTTAATACAAAGGAGGAAACGCTGAATTTTCTGGACAAATTTACAGATGTAAAACCTTATGTTAAAATAGGTATGGAACTGTTTTATGCAGAAGGTCCTCAGATTGTAAAGGAAATAAAACAAAGGGGACATAAAATTTTTCTTGATTTAAAACTTTGCGATATTCCTAATACCGTTATGAAGGCAATGAATGTTTTATCACGATTGGATGTTGATATGTGCAACCTCCATGCATCGGGTACAATACCAATGATGGAAGCTGCAATAAAAGGTCTTACCCGTCCCGACGGAACAAGACCGCTATTAATTGCGGTAACACAGCTTACTTCAACATCACAGGAGATTATGACAAGAGATCTTCTTATTGATAAACCGATAAATGAAGTTGTAATGCATTATGCCAAAAATGCAAAAACAGCCGGACTTGATGGTGTAGTATGTTCACCTTTGGAAGCCGGTGATGTAAAAAGTGTATGTGGAAAAGAGTTTCTTACTGTTACTCCCGGTGTACGTTTTGCCGACGACGATACAGGTGATCAAGTAAGGGTAACCACACCTAAGAAAGCAAAAGAAATAGGTTCTGATTACATTGTTGTGGGCAGACCGATTACACAGGCAGCCGATCCTGTTGCCGCATACAAAAGATGTGTAAGTGAATTTGTTGACTAATAATTGAAAGGGGACATTAAAGATGGAAAAATTAATAGCAAAAGATTTATTATCAATAGGCGCGGTATTCTTCAGACCGTCAGAACCTTTTACATGGGCAAGCGGAATTAAAAGTCCGGTATACTGCGATAACAGGCTTACTCTTACAGCGCCTAAGGTAAGAGATGATGTGGAAAATGCATTGGCAGAGGTAATAAAAACAAACTATCCCGACTGCGAAGTCCTTATGGGTACAAGTACCGCCGGTATTGCACACGCCGCAATCACCGCACATATATTAAATAAGCCTATGGGATACGTTCGCTCAAAACCAAAAGATCACGGCAGAACAAATATGATAGAAGGGAAACTTGAAAAAGGGCAGAAAGTAGTTGTTGTAGAGGACTTAATTTCAACAGGCGGAAGCGTTATTGAAGTTGTTGACGCATTAAGAGATGCCGGCGCTGAAGTACTCGGTATTGCTTCAATCTTTACATACGGAATGCAAAAAGGTCTTGACAGACTTGCTGCTGCAAACGTAAAAAATATAAGTCTGACAAATTTTGATGTTATAGCACAGGTTGCAGCAGATGAAGGCTATATAAATTCCGATGACATACAAAGGCTTATTGCATTCAGAAATAACCCATCCGACGAAAGCTGGATTAAATAATTACGGCAGCCATATCAGATATAACCTTGTTTTTATTACACATGAAAATCAGTTTTAAAGAAAGGAAAAAATTATGCGCAGTCTGATTGATATAAATGATCTCACAAAAGAAGAAATAGATGAATTGATAAATAAGGCAGAAGATATTATTGCGAATCCCGAAAAATATTCTCAAAAATGTAAAGGAAAAAAATTAGCCACATTGTTCTTTGAACCATCTACAAGAACAAGACTCAGTTTTGAAGCGGCAATGTATGAATTGGGCGGAAATGTTTTGGGCTTTTCGGAATCGGCTTCAAGTTCTTCCGCAAAGGGAGAAAGTGTTGCGGATACCGCAGTTACGGTAAGCTGTTATGCAGATATTATAGCAATGCGACACCCAAAAGAGGGTGCTCCGTTGGTAGCTTCCATGAAAGCATCAATTCCTGTAATAAATGCCGGAGACGGCGGTCACAATCACCCAACACAAACACTTACCGATTTGCTTACCATAAAACGCGAAAAAGGCAGTCTTGACAATTTCTGTATAGGATTTTGCGGAGATTTGAAATTCGGACGTACAGTTCACTCTCTTATTAACGCCCTTACGAGATATAAAAATATAAAGATATATCTTATTTCCCCGTCTGAACTTGTTATTCCCGAATATATCAAAGATGAAGTTCTTGACAGATATAATATTGAATACCATGAAACAACAGATCTTGAATCGGTTATGCCGGAACTTGATATTCTATATATGACACGTGTTCAGCGTGAAAGATTTTTTAACGAAGCGGATTATATTCGTTTAAAGGACAGCTATGTGCTGACTCCGAATAAATTGACTTCCGCTAAAAAAGACCTTGCAATAATGCATCCTCTTCCCCGTGTCAATGAAATTTCAACAGCTATTGACGACGATCCGAGAGCGTGCTATTTTAAACAGGTATTAAACGGAAAATATATAAGAATGGCTCTTATTTTAAAACTTCTGGAGGTGGAATAAATGATAGTAAATCCAATAAGCAACGGTATTGTGCTTGATCATATTACCGCCGGAAATGCAATGAAGATATACAACTATTTAAAACTTGATGAGCTTGACTGTCAGGTTGCCATTATAAAAAACTGTCCCAGCAGTAAAATGGGAAAAAAAGATATTTTAAAAATAAACGAAATTATTGATCTTAACTTTGATATACTGGGATATCTTGACCCGGGTATTACTGTCAATTTTATTGAAGACGGGAAAATTATTAACAGACTTCATCTTGAATTACCAGCACAGGTAAAGGATATAATAAAATGTAAAAATCCCAGATGTATAACATCCATTGAACAGGAGTTACCGCATATTTTCAGATTGACTGACAAGGATAATTCGGTATACAGATGTATTTACTGTGATTCAAAGGCCAAATAATATTTACAAATTCCGATTATTTTTACATTAATTCAACCTAAGAAAGATAAAACCTCAATAATTTTATCTTTCTTTTTTTGCGTTTTTAAATATTTATTCCTCTTTTATTGATTTATTTGTTAAAATGTGGTATGATATATTAAAGTTATTATTGCCCAGTGCACCGAAAGGTTTTGTTAAAATGAACATACTACATTTAAAATATGCAATAGAAGTTGAAAAATATCATTCAATAAATAAAGCCGCTGAAATGCTTTTTATGAGTCAGCCAAATCTCAGCCGTGCCATGAAAGAACTTGAGGAAGATTTGGGAATTACAATTTTTAAAAGGACTTCAAAAGGCATGACGCCTACTATTCAAGGCGAGGAATTTTTAAGCTATGCAAAAAAAATTCTGGCGCAAATTGATGAAGTGGAAAATATGTATAAACACGGTAAAAATCAAAAGCAAAAATTTTCCGTATCTGTACCCAGAGCCACATATTTTTCCGAAGCATTTGCCCAATTTTCAAAAAGTATAGACCCTGCCGTTCCGGCAGAAATATTTTATAAAGAAACAAATTCGCTGCGTGCTATAAACAATATCCTTCAGGCAGATTATAATCTTGGTATCATCAGGTACCGCACTACATTTGATAATTATTTCGGTTCCATGCTGAATGAAAAGGGATTGTCTTCCGAAGTTCTTGCACAATTTTCATATGTTTTGTTAATGTCAAAAAATCACGTTCTCGCAGATAAAAAGGATATAAGGCTCACTGATTTGTCCGATTTTATTGAAATTGCACATGCAGATCCATACGTCCCATCTCTTCCGTTTATAGACATTAAAAAAGAAGAGCTGGGAGAATATGTAGATAAACGCATATTTGTTTTTGAACGTGCAAGTCAGTTTGATTTGCTTGAAAATGTACCAAATACTTTTATGTGGGTTTCTCCCCTATCCAAAAAAACTTTAGACCGATACGGTCTTATTCAAAAAAATGTTAAACACAACACAAAAATATATCAGGACGTGTTAATACACAGAAAAAGTTATCATCTTTCAGAACTTGATAAACGCTTTATCGACGAGGTCAGTAAAGCAAGACAAAATTGTGAAAGAGTATAAAAAAACCGCCTTATGAATATCATTGAAAACATTCAATAATATTTCAGCATGGCGGTTTATATAATTTTATAAATGCTGTTTTGTCAGTTTGTTTATCATCTTTTTCAGCACGATAACCGCAGCAACTGCAAGAACCACTTCAGCGGCAAACTGAGCATATGCCAATCCGTATAACGGGAACAACCAGTTTAAAATAAACAATGCTGGGATTTCTAATATTATCTTTCTCGATACAGCAAACAGAAATGCATTTGTCCCCTTTCCTGTTGCCTGAAAAACACCCACTGCAAGAAAATCCATACATAAAAACGGCAAACCAAGGCAAAATCCTCTTAAAAATGCCGAACCGTAGAAAACTATTTCTGCATTTGTCATAAACATAGTGATTATCTGTTCTGCAAACAGATAAAAGCACAAAGCAATCACCACAAGGAACGTCATTGAGAACTTTGCGGATATAAGTATAGTATTCTTCATACGTTTTATATTTCCGCTTGAGAATGTATAGCTTATAAGAGGCATAATGCCCTGAGAAAGTCCCATTGTGACATACATTGGTATCATGTTTATCTTCTGTGAAATTCCCATTGCGGCTACCGCTTCCGAACCAAATTCAGATGTAAAATTATTCAGCACAGTCATTCCCGTAACATTCAATAAATTTTGTATTGCCGCAGGTACTCCCACCGCAAAAATTCCGGCAACAATCACCTTATTTATTTTTATCATTTTAGGATTAATGCACACAAAGGTACTTTTTCTTTTTACATATAGCAAAACAAAGAAATACAGACAAGCAATGCAATTTGAAATAAATGTGGCTAATCCTGCTCCCGCAGCTCCCATATTAAATCCCCAGGGCAGGATAAAAAT
>CASFSH010000048.1 GCA_949297205.1 uncultured Bacillota bacterium
AATAATAGACGGCTTTAAAGACACTTTTGATTATGAAGCCGATAATATGAGACTATTTTCCGCACCCGGAAGAACCGAAATCGGCGGAAACCACACCGACCATCAGCACGGCTGTGTACTTGCGGCAGGGCTTAATCTTGATGTTATAGGTGCAGTTTCCTTAAACAATAAAAATGAAATTCGCATAAAATCAAAAGGTTATCCAATGGATATTATAGCTTTGGATGATCTTGAAGTACGTGAAAGTGAATTTGACAAAGCATCCTCTCTGATAAGAGGTGTTGTTAAAAAAATATCCGACATGGGGTATGAAATTAAAGGTTTTGATGCATATACAATTTCAAATGTATTAAAAGGTTCGGGTATGAGTTCGTCAGCTGCCTTTGAAGTCCTGGTAGGCACAATAATAAACGGACTTTTTTGCAATAACGAAATTGATGCGGTTGAAATTGCAAAAATAGGTCAGTTTGCCGAAAATGTTTATTTCGGAAAGCCATGCGGTCTTATGGATCAGATGGCATCATCTGTGGGAGCTGTTGTTGCAATTGATTTTAAAGACACACAAAAACCTGTTGTTAATAAAGTCGAATATGATTTTACAAAAAGCGGATATTCCCTTTGTATCATAGACTCGGGTGCCGATCATGCTGATTTGACAGACGAGTATGCTTCAATTACCGTTGAAATGAAAAAAATTGCAAACTTCTTTAACAAAGATTATTTAAGAGAAGTTAATCCCGAAGATTTTTATAATAACATAAAAAATATAAGAAACGAAATAAAAAATGACAGGGCAATATTAAGAGCCATTCACTATTTTAACGATAATGAAAGAGCGCAGGAAGAAGTAGAAGCACTAAAAAACAATGACTTTGATTTATTCTTAAGCATTGTAAGAAAATCAGGATACTCATCATTTATGTACCTTCAAAATATCTATGCTTCAAATACACCTGACCAGCAGGCTGTTTCTTTGGCATTGGCAATGTGCGATGAAATTCTCGGTGACCGCGGCGCATACAGAGTACACGGCGGCGGCTTTGCAGGCACAATTCAGGCATTTGTTCCAAATGATATGCTTGATGAATTTAAAACAAAAATCGAAAATGTGCTTGGAAAAGATATGTGCCATGTTTTGTCAATACGTCCTGTAGGCGGTATTGAATTAAAATAATCGGATTTATCCTGAATGTTTTTAAGGTGACAGACAATGAATGTAACTATATATCCATCACAATTAAGCGGAACTCTTAATGCCATAGCATCAAAATCCTACGCCCACAGAATTATTATTGCCGCAGCACTTGGAAATAATCCAACAAATATACACTTAAATACCTCCTCAAAAGACATAGATGCAACTGTTGAATGTATATCAGCCTTAGGCGCAGAGGTATTGCAAAAAAACGGATATATAACGGTATCTCCGATAAAGGTATCAAAAAAGGATATTATTCTTGACTGCAACGAAAGCGGTTCCACCGCAAGATTTTTGCTCCCCGTTTCCGCGGCGGTATGTGATAAATTCAGTATGACAGGCAAGGGACGGCTTCCCGAAAGACCGTTTACACCGTTAATTGAACAGATGAGAAAAAACGGTGTTTCGGTTGACAGTGATACACTTCCGTTTTCTGTATCGGGAAATTTAAGAGGAGGTAATTATGAAATTGCAGGTAACATCAGTTCTCAGTATATAACAGGTTTGCTTATGGCTTTACCTTTATGCGCTGAAGAAAGTAGAATAACACTGACCTCTGAACTTCAATCTTCGGCTTATGTTGATATGACATTGGAAATATTAAAAGAATTTTCAATAGATATAAACAAAAAAGATAATTCATATTATATTAAACCGCAAAAATATATATCCCCAAAAGATATTACCGTTGAGGGTGACTGGTCAAATGCTGCATTTTGGATTGTTGCAGATAAAATCTGCGGCGGTATAAAAATAAACGGATTAAATTACAACAGTCTTCAGGGGGATATGAACATTCTTTGTGCTGTTGACAAAACAGAAATTGACGCAGGAGAAATTCCCGATCTTGTTCCGATACTTTCGGTTATGGCCTGTGCAAAAAAAGGAACAACAAAAATATTTAATGCAAAAAGGCTAAGACTCAAAGAAAGCGACAGACTGATGACAACCGCAAAAATGCTAAATGATCTTGGCGCTGATGTAATCCAAACCGATGATGGGCTTATAATAAATGGAACGGGCAAATTAAAGGGTGGAAAATGCTTAGGATTTAACGATCACAGAATTGTAATGTCTGCTGCAATCGCATCATGCATATGTGAAAATAACGTCACAATAACAGATGCCGAAGCGGTTAACAAATCCTATCCTACATTTTTTGATGATTTCTCATTTCTTGGCGGAAAAATCATTAAATCCGAAACTACATAATATGCAATAAAGGCAGGACAAAGTATCTTCTGCCTTTTTATCATAAAATTATTTTACTATAAAAACTTTATACAACATTACTTATTATTAATAACTTAAAAATGGAGAATGTTATGAATTATAAAAAATATAAAAAACAGTATTTTGATATACCAAAATCAGAACACAAATGGGCTGACAATTCCATAAATAAAGCTCCTATTTGGTGCAGTGTTGATCTTCGTGACGGAAACCAGGCTTTATATTCACCCTTAACAACAGATGAGAAAATAGAATTTTTTAAATTTTTGGTTACTCTCGGATTTAAGGAAATTGAAATAGGTTTTCCGGCAGCATCTGAAACGGAATTTGAATTTTCAAGAAGACTGATTGATGAAAATATTATTCCCGATGATGTTACCATTCAGGTTTTAACACAGGCAAGAGAACATATTATTTCAAAAACAATAGACGCGGTAAAGGGTGCGAAAAATGTTATAATACATTTGTATAATTCCACTTCTGAAGTGCAAAGAAGGGTAGTTTTTGCTAAAGGGAAAAAAGAAATACTTGATCTTGCGGTGTTTGGTGCAAAAGAAATTGTAGACCGTGTAAATAGAGAGCTTAACGGAAATGTCAGATTTGAATATTCTCCCGAAAGTTTCACCTGTACCGAACCGGAATATGCTTTGGAAGTATGTAATGCTGTTTTGGAGGTGTTTAATCCGACTCCTGACAGAAAACCCATTATAAACCTTCCCTCTACAATAGAAATATCAACTCCCAATATATATGCCGATCAGGTTGAATTTATCCACAAAAACATCAATTACAGGGAAAACATTGTTTTGTCCGTTCATGCTCATAACGACCGCGGTACAGGTATTGCCTCTACAGAACTTGGTATTCTTGCCGGTGCCGACAGGGTTGAGGGGACAATATTCGGTAACGGCGAAAGAACAGGAAATGCCGATATAATAACCGTTGCCCTTAATATGTTTTGTCAGGGAATAGATCCCGGGCTGTCTATTGAAAATATTGATGAAATTATTTCTGTATACGAAAAATTTATTCATATACCGATAAATCCGCGTCATCCGTACGCAGGCGACATGGCTTATGTTGCTTTTTCGGGCTCTCATCAGGACGCAATAAGAAAGAGTTTTGCAGAATACGAAAAATCAGGCAAAAGCTACTGGCAAAATCCGTATCTTACAATAGACCCCACCGACATAGGAAGGCTCTATGAACCAATCAAAATCAACAGCCAATCGGGAAAAGGCGGTGTGGGATATATACTTGAAAATAAATTCGGTCTTGTTCTTCCGAAAGAATTGCTTATAGTCTTTGCAAAAACAATAACCGATTTGTCAGATCAAAAACAAACTGTTTTGGAGCCGTCTGAAATATATGACACATTTATGAGTGAATATGTGAATATTACAACTCCGTATAAATTGGACAAGTATTCCTTTGAAACCGGAGATGATGCCACTGTTATAAATGCCGAAATAAACGGTACCAAAATCAGTGCCAAAGGTAACGGTCCTTTGGACGCTTTGTGCGAAGCAGTAAATAAATATCTCGGAACACATATTGAAATATTTGCATATTCCGAACACGCTCTTGAAAGACGTGCTTCTTCAAAGGCTGTCAGCTATATTGCCGTTAAGTCCAATAATAATATATTCTGGGGTGCAGGCATAGATTCAAATATCAATACCTCCTCCATGTATGCATTTATAAGTGCGGTAAACAAAATAAAGGATAACTAACAAAAACACATATATGTAAAGTACATTTTTGCATATATGTGTTTATTTAATATCATTTTTATGTATTTATATACTTTTTTTCAAATTCTTTATACTGACGGCGGGTTTTTATAATAAATATTTCTACGTCACCTGCATTTTGTAATTTTTGATATATCTTTTTTCTTTCTTTTTTGTTAAAGTCCCAGACGTACTTAAGAAAGGAAAGATCAAACCTTTCCGGGCAGTTATTTCCCATATCTGAACGAGTTATTCCGTGATTTTTTATAACTCTTTTTATAACACGCACAATACACAGCATTTTCGGATAATCAAAAAATATCACCGTATCGGCATATGAAAGCCTTAATGAAAGTGTCCTTCCATAGTTTCCGTCAATAATCCATCTGTCATTTTTAATTTCCTCAGAAAGGCTGTTATCAAATTCCTCCCTTGTACACTGTACCCAGTCGTCTTTCCAGAACAATTTATCAAGATGAACCAAGGGCAAATTCATTTTCTTTGCAAGTTTTTTTGATAATGTGGACTTACCGCTTCCCGGGCTTCCTATTACAATAATTCTTTCCATATTCCCCCTCCTCAAAACATACACCCTTATTAATTTACAAACAGATAAATTCCCGTCTGTAATCCTTCGGCTATATGCCAATGCCTTTATAAAAGCAAATCACATTACAAAAAACGGGAATAATCTTTATTTAATTGTATTTAATATAAAAAATTATATCTCTGCCAAAATTTCAGCAGCATTTGTGTCGGGTTTAACCTTTTTCATTACCTTTTCAACATTTCCATTTTCATCAATTATAAAGGTAGTTCTTACAACTCCCATGCTTACTTTGCCGTAAAGCTTCTTTTCCTGCCATACGCCGTATGCCTGTATAGCGGCAAGTTCGGGGTCTGAAAGCAAAATAAAGGGCAAGTCATATTTTTGAGCAAACTTAACATGAGATGCAACGCTGTCTTTGCTTATTCCGATAACCTGTACATTTTTCTTTAAAAATTCATCATAAAGCCCTGCAAAAGCACACGCCTGTCTTGTACATCCGGGTGTATTATCCTTTGGATAGAAATAAAGTACTACTTTTTTCCCACGAAAATCAGAAAGTGAAACATTGTTTCCATCTTTATCCGGCAATGTGAATTCCGGTGCTTTTTGTCCTATTTCCAACATAGTAACCTCCGTTCTTCCTATCGTTATGCGGCTGTTTTTATATTAAAAAATCAATTTCAAACCGCAAAACTTCGGAATAATAAATTATTGATTTATCATATCAATACCCTTTTGAAGATTCTGAGCACTGAGCATTCCCGTAGCATAAGTCACAAGGTTTCCGTCCTTATCTATAAAAAAGCTCATGGGAATTGAAGATGCACCGTATGTCATTGCCGCTTCTCCTTTTGTATCAAAAAATACCGGAAAAGTATATCCCTGTTCTTCTATATATTCCTTTGCAGCGGACAAAGACTCTCTGTCGCTCGTTGTCATGTTGAGCATTATAAACTGAACTTCGGGATATTTTTTATACGCATCTTCAAAATCCGGCATTTCCTGTTTACACGGCGGACACCAGCTTGCCCAAAAATTAAGTACAATCGGTTTCCCAAAATAATCGGAAAGTTTTACTTCATTTCCATCTGCATCTGTCATAATAAAATCGGGTGCTATGGTATCTTCTGATTCTTCCGAATCATTTTGAATGCTTTCTGTCTGATATTCCGGAGTATAGTTTTGACTCAGTTCATTATATAACACAACCAAACCTGCAAATATAAATACCACCAATAATACAATTATAACCCATATTATATTTTTTTTCATATTGTTCCCCATTTCTGCTGATTATATCCACAACTATATCTCACCAATTCAACTATGACAAAAACGTGAGAAATTTACCCAAAAGTCCTGTCATCATCAATATTCCTACAAACACAAGCAGTAATCCGCAGATTATATTTATTATATTATAATGTGATTTTATAAAATTAAATGCACTTTTCAATTTATCAATCAATATTGCACTTACAACAAAAGGGATACCCAAACCAAGCGAATAAACAAGGAGCATTAAAACACCCTGTAAAATATGTCCCTGCTGTGATGCAAGCATAAGGGCAGACCCCAAAAATGCACCTACACAAGGCGTCCAGCCTATCGAAAATACAATACCAAAAAGCATGGAAGAAAAGAAACCAAGGTTTTGTGTGTTCAGTGATGTTGATATTCCGTTGAAGATTCTGATTTTAAACACTCCCAAAAAATTTAATCCAAAAAAAGTCACAATCAAACCTGTTACAATATTCAACTCCGTCTGATATTCTCTTAAAAAATTTCCCAACGTTCCGGCAAGAGCTCCCATTGCTATAAATACAATAGTAAATCCCAAAACAAACCCCAATGCATTTTTTAGTGTTTTTGCAGTTTTTCGCTCGTTTCCGCCTGCAAAATACGATATATATACCGGAAGCATCGGTAAAAGGCATGGCGATATAAAAGTAATTATCCCTTCCAAAAATGTGATAAAATATTGCATATTATTCTCCCTGTAAAATCATTGTTTTTTACCATATATTCAGTATATGTTGCATAGCAAGACTTATTCCTATAATGCCTATCCAACAGCAAAATCCCATAATAATGGGTTTTCCGCCTGTTTTAACTAATTTTACAATATTTGTGTTTAATCCTATGGCACTCATTGCAAGAACTATGAAAAACTTACTCAGTGTTTTTAACGGTGTAAAGAAATCAGCCGATACTCCGAAATTTACGCTTACAGTAGTTATAACAGATGCAAGTACAAAGTATATAATGAAAAACGGGAATATTTTTTTGAAATCAACCTTTTTTCCGTCTGTTTGTGCTTTGCGTGTTCTTATAAATGCGAGTACAAGTGTAATAGGTATTATAGCAAGAGTTCGAGTAAGCTTAACCGTTACAGCTTTATCAAGCGTTGCTGAACCTAAATTATACAATGTATCCCATGTTGATGCAGCCGCTGTTACGGATGAAGTATCATTTATTGCAGTACCTGCAAATATACCGAATGCTTCTCCGCTGTTTGTTGCAAACCCAAGCATTGCACCGAATGCCGGGAAAAGTACTGCCGCAAGTACATTGAAGAAAAATATAACCGATATTGCCTGTGCGACTTCTTCATCATCGGCATCGATAACAGGAGCAGTCGCCGCAATTGCCGAACCGCCGCATATGGAAGAACCCACACCTACAAGGGTAGATATTTTTGAAGGAATTTTCATTACTTTATGTAATATAAATGCTATTATCAAAGAAACGGAAATTGTACTTAATATAATAGGTAAAGATTGTTTTCCGGTTTCCAATATAACCGATAAATTCAGTCCGAAACCTAAAAGTACCACTGCATACTGTAATATTTTTTTTGAAGTAAATGTAATTCCGTCCTGAAAGGGCGTTTTATTTTTTATTATCAGTGATAAAATCATACCGATGATTATTGCAAAAACAGGTCCTCCTATAATCGGGAACATATTTCCCAAAATCCAGCACGGTATAGATATTATAAGACAAAGTAAAAATCCCTTCCAGCTTTTTTTAATAAAATTCATTTAAACCTTCCTTTTTTCTATAATTTTCTACATTATTTTATCATTTAAAAAGAATTGTGTCAATAGAATTAAAAATACATATTTTATAAAATGTTTATATTAATAAATCTTACAATTAGAAACACATAAATTTATATGAATGCTTAACAAAATATTAAAAAACAGCAGCCTGATGACAACTGCTTGCTGCAAAATTTCATTT
>CASFSH010000049.1 GCA_949297205.1 uncultured Bacillota bacterium
TAAGTAATTTTGTGTTTTCCGAAGATAATTATATTGTCGTATGTAAAGGAATTAATATAGATTCAAGTTTGTCGGGAATGCTTGTTTTTAAACTCGATAAAGATGAGATAAAAAAAGAAATTGAAGTTGATGCATATAAAACCGATATTGCAATTCAGCTTGAAAACATGAATGAGGAAGAGGTTTTTACATCAGGGATAATAGATGATAACAGTAAAGTTTCAAGAGTATATGAACTCAAAAATGAATCATTAAAAATGAATTTTATTATAGGGGATGAAAATCGACAATACATTATTAAAACGGTATTTTGGTATTCAATTACATATTTAATAGCTGGAATTATTCTTGCGTATATTCTTTCAATGATATGTACGATATATCTTTATGAAAGTGTTTCAGAAATACTTTCAAGTACCGATTCCATAAAAAATAAAACAGGATTGATAAAAAACGTAAATAATAATGTTTTTGCAACAATAAAACAAAATGATGATATTGAAGAGCAGCTTGCAAAAACATTGAGTAATTTGTATACAGCACAGCTGACGGCACTTCAAATGCAGATTAATCCTCATTTTGTTTTTAATGTATTAAATTATGCAAATGCTGTAATTCTGCAAATTACAAAATGTGACAATGATGCGTCAAAAATAATTGTACTTTTGTCAGAAATATTGCAGTTTGCAATGGATGAGCCAAAATATTCAACAACTGTTGCCAAAGAAATTGAAATTGCGAAAATGTATGTGGAAATTGAGAAAATTAAAACAGGAAAAGATTTTGAGGTTGTTTGGAATATAGATGAAGATACGCTTGAGTGTGAATGTATTAAATTATTCTTGCAGCCGATTATAGAAAATTCCGTAATACATGGGATAAAACGGTTAAAAAATAAGAAGGGACTAATTGAAATCAGTGTAAAGAGTGAAGAAAATAGCATTATATTTAAAATCACTGACAATGGTCCGGGAATGTCGCCTGAGAAACTTTCATTTGTCAGACAACAATTAAGTGAGCCCTATGTCAATTATTCAAAACATATAGGTATGAGAAATGTAAATGAAAGAATAAAGCTTGTTTACGGCGACGGATATGGAGTTACAATTAATTCAAATAGTGAGATAACAGAAGTTACAATATGTATTGGGAAAAGATGAAAGGATGGAAAAAATGTATATAAGATTGTTAAAAAATGGTGCAGAGGGAATAATAGAGCCGTTTTATGACGGTGGAGAGTCTTATAGAGAAAATGAAAAATATTCTACACTCGTTAATTATACTACCACTCCGGCAGACGCAGCAGAGCAGGGATGGGCAACCGCAAATTTTAAGATTATGCCGAAAAAGACTGTTATCTCAGAGAGAAATTGTAATATTGACATTGAAAGATTTGATGAAATATATATTCTTGGAAAAGTCCCAAAGACTGTCACAATAAAGGTTGTTATAAACGGAAGAGAAATAATATCCGAATGTGGAAAAGGCGATAATGCAGAGTATCGTGGGAAATTACAAGAAAATATTATCAAGAACATATGTATGCTGTTTGAAAGTATATCGGAAAGTGTTGAAGCAGTAAACCTTTGGTATATAGGAGTAAGGGACAGTAAATTTATCAGCTCGGATAAATTAAAAGGTGAATGTACATATCCGGATTGGGAGGGGTGTTTTTTGGAAATTCCGGAAATAAAACCTTGTACCAATGTATTTGTAAGTGAGTTGGAGGCTGATGAATTAAGGGAAAAAATGAAAAGTGATGAATTTCGTTTGGACTATATTACAACTAAGAAAAATGCCGAAAAATACATGAATTCGATTCCGGAAAAAAGTATAGGCAGAGTAGTTAATTTCATAGATGGAGCAGAGCCTTATTATGCAGCATCAACACTTGCTTTTATAGGATTTATCGAAAAGGATATAAATATGCTGAAAATGGCGGCAAGATACGCTTTATCTCTTGCATGTGATGAATATTGGTGTTTGACAGAAAAGGAGACTGTCCCCGGAATAACTTGGCATCATCGGTCTTTTTCTGAATCTTACTGTGCATATGGAATTTCGGTTGTTCTGGAATTTGCAGGAAGTATTATGACGTGGCACGGAAGAAATATTTTATACGATGCACTTATCATGAAAGGACTGCCAAGAATGGATGCAGACTTTAAAACAATGGAATACATTTATCATATGAATCAGGGTTTGGCATTTTCAACAGGATATGCGTATTCACTGATTACACTTGCAAAGCGTTATCCGAGGTATAAAAAGCGAGTTTTGGAAATTGAAGAAGATATAAATGAGATGATTGAAAAATGTATAAATCCTGATGGGGGAATGTTTGAAGGCCCGGGATATTGGGATTATACAATGCAGATGTATTTAAATACTGCCTGTATATTATCTAAATATCATGGACAATCAATTGCGGAATATGTGGGACACAAAACAGATAAAACATCTGATTTTGCATTGATAATGGCTAATGAAAATAATCAAATGCGAACTGTAGGAGATTGCGGACGAAGACCTTATAATTCAATAACTTCATATTTTTTGGCAGAAATTACTCAAAACCCAAAATGGATAAAATTTGTAGTTAACGAAAGAAAAAAGCCACAGGGAAATAATTACGGAGGCTTGGGTTTATGTTATTTGATTTTTGCAAAAAACAATACTATAATCGAAAAAAAACTTGAAAATAAGGACATTTTTATAAATTTGCCGGATACCGGATATACATATTTAAAACGTGGTGATGATGAATTTTTTGCAATATCAGGCAGGTCATTTTCGCATTGTCATCCGGATAAAGGCAGTTTTATGATTGACTATAAGGGAGACCCTGTACTGATTGACAGGGGAATGTGTCGTTATGATGAGGGGGAGGCTGATAAAATATCAGAAAGCCGTGCGCATAATATGGCAGTACCTGTTGTTGACGGTATTGTAATGTGTCAGAATTCACAGCACGGTTACGGTGCAGAGATATTGAAAAGTGAATATAAAGACGGTAAATTTATTTGGATTTCAAATAATAATAATGTATGGGACAAAACCATAGTTAAAAAAAATATAAGAACAATATATTCAGACCGACCGTTTCAATATATTGTTACCGATGAATTTGAATTTACAAAAGCGGCAAAAGTAATGTTTAATCTTAATATGTATGATAACAAACATATTGAAGCAGAGCCGATTGATTGGATTCCTGAAAAATCAGAATATGTTGAGTATTATACAGATTATGAAAAAAAACCTGTAATGCAGCAAAGATTAATAAGCAAAGAAGGAGTGAGTATAAAAATTACAACAAAAATCATAATTAAAGAATAAATATTAAGAAAGGAAGAGCAGATCCGATGGTAAAGGATTACTTGCATAAGGTAAAAAGAAGAATATCAGTGCTTTTGACGGTAATTGTTTTGTTTAATTTAATTGGATGCAATTCTGTTAATACAAATCATAAAACATTAAAATGGATTATCCCCGGTGAACAAACAGAAAGTTTTTATCGCGTGAATGAAGAAATAAATAACATAACAAATAAAAAATTGGATATTAATGTAAATTTTGAATTTATTCGTTATGAAGAATATGCTAATTTGGTAAATGCAAAGATAGAATCGGGTGAAAAATTCGATTTATGTTTTACAGGTTATCTTGACTCCTATCAGGCAAAGGTTATAAATAATAAACTATTACCAATAGACGATTTACTTCAGACAACACCAAAACTTAAAGAAACAATACCTGAATATGCGTGGGAAGGAGCAAAATATAAAGGAAATATATATGCTGTACCGAATATTCAAATTGCAGCACGTTCAACGGCACTTGTGTTTAACAAGGAACTTGTAGATAAATATGGTTTTGATATAAGTACAATTACCAAAACAGAGGACGTTGAACCGTTTTTAAAAATTCTTAAAGAAAATGAACCTGATGTGTTTCCTATAAGGATAAACTGGGGAATAGAAGGTTTTCAGTCAATGGATTCCGATTGCTTTAGAGAATTTAATTATGGTGGAGTATATATCGTAAATAATGGCGGAAGAATAGAAGCCATAAGTATAGACGAGTATGAGAAAATAAGAAACGCTGCAGATGTGTTATATCGTTGGTATGAAAATGGATATATCAGAAGTGATATTGCAATGACAATTAATGAAGAGGAAGAACTAAAAGACGGAAAATTCGGTGTTTGGTTTGAAACATATAAACCCGGCGTGGAATATCAGCGAAAAATGATGACCGGAAATGATGTATATGCAGTACAGATATCAAAACAATATATGGCGGCGAACGATGTTCAAGGTGCAATGACGGGAATAAATAAAAATTCCGAAAACCCTGAAGAAGCAATTAAACTCTTAGAACTTGTAAATACCGAACCGGAAATTTTGAATTTACTTACTTATGGTATAGAAGGAGAAAATTATAAGAAGCTGTCAGACAATGTGGTAGAACGAAACAAAGAAAATACATTTTATTCTGCAACATGGCTGTTCGGAAATCAGTTTATCATTTATACAGAGCCTCAGCAGAGTGAGGATATTTGGGAAAAGACAAAAGAAATGAATGATAGTGCCGTTAAATCTCCCTTAATTAATTTTACCCCTGATTTATCGCCGATAAAAACTGAAATTGCACGCTGTAATGAAATTCTCAGCAAATATTCATGTATGCATTACGGTACTGAAAATCCCGAAAATTACTGGGATATAATGAGCAGTGAACTTAGAGAGGCAGGTATAGAAACAATAAAACAGGAATTTCAAAGACAAATAGATGACTATTTAAATAATAATTAAATTTTTTTGTAAAAAGCAATTAAGAGTATTTGCTCTTAAAATAAAACAGTTAATTTTAAAATAAGGAGGAAGACAATGAAAAAAACAAAATTATGTGCAGGATTTTTGAGTCTTGCGATGCTGATGCCGGCGGTGCCTGCTGTAGTTACAGCGGAGGATGCACTGCCTACAATTGATGGGTATATACTGTATGCGGATTTTGAGGACGGAGTTATTCCGAGTCAGTTTGCAGTACCGTCATCAATTGTTTCATGGAGTAATGAAATTGTCGATATAGACGGAGAAAAAGCATTAAAATACACCTTTGACAATTCACAAACTCTTACAAATAACGGATCATTACTTAATATTCCATTGGGATTAAGTAATTCATCTACAGATTTCTATGAGTACGGCTTCAGGTACAGAATAGATAATGTCACAGCAACAATGACAAACTTTATGAAGTTAACTCAGGCATATAACAGAAATATTATTTCAGCTCAGACATATAACAAATCCGGATATATGGGAAAGATGTATTACCAAGCCGGAACAAACAGTGGGGCAACACTATACGGAACGTTTGATCAGCCTCAGGAAACATTTGTTGATGTAAAGGTATATATTGACACAGTGGTTGGACGAACAATGGTTGTGTGTGAATATACCGATGACAATGGAGAACAGGTAAGAAAAACTGTTGTAAAATCAGATAGGGCTGATTTAGCTGTCAATTATAGTCCGGCATCAATAATTCTTTCAGTGACAGACAATGCAAATATGGCAAATGGCGAAAGCTTTTATATTGACAATGTTTATCTCAAAGTAATGTCTGATGAAGAAAAACAGAAGGTGACATTTGATTCAAAGGGCGGATCTGCTGTTAATGACATTTATACAGTGATGGGAGACATTACACTTCCTCAGGAGCCTGTTAAAAGCGGAAATGAGTTTTTAGGATGGTACACCGATGAGAATTGTACTGAAGGAAATGAATTTGACGGAAGCAATGTTAATGAAAATATGACTGTTTATGCAAAATGGGCTGAAGGATATACTGTAACATTCGATACTCTTGCCGGAGGACCTTCGGTGGAACCGATAGTTACGTCAACCGGAACAATAAGCAGACTTCCGTGTCCTGAAAAAACGGGGTATGTCTTTGAGGGTTGGTATAAAGACAATAATTTTACCGAAAGATTTGATGGACTGAATATTACTGAAGATGTAACAGTTTATGCAAAATGGTCGGATGATTATGTACTTTTTTATGATTTTGAATCAAATACATATCCCAATCAATTAAAAACACCGTTAGCATATTCAGTATATGACGGACAGCTTGTACCTGCTCAGCGCTGGACTTGTTCCGTGACACAGGACAGTACCGGCAATAAACGTATGGCATATACTCTGGATCCGACTATACCAATGCAGACAGCACACAATATATTTAAAGGAAATTATCAAAATGTATTACTCGACAGAAACACATGGTATGAGTTGGGTTATAAGTTTGATTTTAGTGAACTTAATACATATTTGAATGCTTTTTGGCCTTTACAAATAGGAAGCAGTTTTGCGGCAGCCGGTATTTTAGGTTGGGGCGGAAATGGAAATGGAACACAGTTTACATTAAACAATGGCTTAAATGATGAAGGCGTAGCGTCAAATATAATTATAAACAAAAATGAAGTAGACGGATATGTTACAGTTCAGATGTTATTTAATATTCAGGCTAACGGTCAGGACACTTATAATGAGTCTACCAAAAAATATAACGATGGAAAAGATATACCAAACGGTAGATGTGATATAATTGTTTCTTATAAAAAGAAAGATGGAAGCACTGTTGTAGAAAAGAGATACAATAATTTTAGCAGTACAACTCACGGTGGAACATATGCAGTTGACAGAGTATATCAATCTACGGCATCTGAGTGGACGAATACAAGTGCAAATCAGAGTATCTTATATTTGGACGATATATATGTTAAAGAAGCACAAAGTTACACTGTTACTTTCAATTCAAATGGCGGAAGTGATGTAGAAGCTATAACAATATTCGGAAGTATTATAACAGATGAATTACCGGTACCGGAAAAAGATGGATTCGGATTTGCAGGATGGTATAGAGATGAGTTATGTACAATACCTTTTGACGGTACTGGAGTATATGAAAATATTACAGTATATGCAAAATGGTCAGAAAACTATACTGTAACATTTGAAACTAACGGTGCGGAGGCAATTGATCCAATAACAACTGCCACCGGGGTAATTACACTTCCCACACCTGTCAGAGGTGCATATATTTTTGAGGGATGGTTTAAAGATGCTGATTTTACAGAGCCATTTGACGGAACAAATATTGACAGCGATATGACAGTATATGCAAAATGGAATGGGACTATTTATTATGAAGATTTTGAAGGGGAAACCTATGATACAATATTTGATGCACCTGCGGCAAAAAGCGGCGGCGTTGAAGTACCCGAAAAACAGCGCTGGTCAAGTGAAATAAGCTCTGATGAAACAGGAAATCATTATATGAAATATAATGCAGATACATCAATTGTGGCAGAAAACGGTGTTAATACTTCTATAATTGCGTTTGACAGAAGAGGGGCTTCCAATATTGCCGGAGGCGGAGAATATCCGTTAGACCGAGACGCATGGTATGAAGGCGGATATAAGATAGCATTTAATGACAGCAAACTGTATTTTCCAAGTGGATTGGGAATAGGCATTGTAGGTCCTTATGGCAGATGCAATAACTCTCCCGGAGGTATCAGATTATCCGGAAACCTTACCATGGGAGATGGTGCTGTAAACGAACCTGTAGAAAATATTGACGGGTTTGTAACTGTTAAGGTTATTTTTAATCTGCATGGAAGTATGGACATAGAAAATAATACAGCACAGAACAACGGTGAAGCGGATATTTATGTAACATATAAAACAAAGGATGGAGAAACTGTTGAAAAAACTTGGTCTGAAGAAATACAGACAATAGATCATCAAAATTATAAAGCAGATAGATTCCGCGGTATTACATTAAATGAATGGCCCAATAATTATACAGGAAAGGCTGAATTATATCTTGATGATGTATATTTAAAAATCAGTGAAAACAAAACGATAAACTTCGTTACGGGATTTGAAGATGTTACTATAGACGAAATAGAAGTGCAGGGAGGTTTTATAAGTGAGCTTCCTGTACCTGAAAAGGAAGGTTACACATTTACAGGATG
>CASFSH010000050.1 GCA_949297205.1 uncultured Bacillota bacterium
GTTTCCGGGATATACACAGTTTATTGCCAAGTTATAATTAAACACAGAATCTGCGCCAAGACCAAAAATCGTGCTTCTCTGAGCTTCGTATATAACATTGTGATGCCAGCTTGCACCTGCATAGGAGTCGTCATTATATAAAGCACACATATAATTGTCTTTATTTAAATGATGTATAAAATTATATGCCACTTCAAATCCGTAAGCCGTTCTTGCACGTCCAACATATATTACGCCGCCGTCCTTTACGTTATAAGCTACATTACAAATTTCATTATTTAATATTTTAACTTCATTACCGGGATAAGATATTGCATATGTCGTACCGCAATCCTGAATTACATTGTTTTTTATTGTAACTCCTATACTGCAGTTTCTTGCGTTGTTATTCCATCCGGCATAAAAAGCGGCAATAATACTTGACGGATAGTTGAATCCGCATCCGGTAACATGATTATTCTGATAAACACAATTACTCGGTGTCAGATAATTCGGATTTCCTGCCCAGCAGTAAACAAAACCGCCACCGCATCCATATGCTTCATTTTCTTCTATAAGGAAATTAAAATTACTTCCGCCGAAATATATGCAGTATGCACCCTGAACATATGAGAAATTACAATTCTGTACGGTCAGACCGTCAGAAGAATTTCCTTCCATAACATATCCGCCGGTTTTTGTAAATGTTATATCTTTAAATCCAATATTTTTGGCGCTTCCAATTCTGAACATAGGATCATCATGGAATGTAACAATTTCAAATTTAACATCTTTCATGCTGTATGGCGGATAAAAATATAATATGTTTGTTTGTCTGTCAACAAACCATTCACCAGGTATATCAATTTCCTCAAGAAGGTTTCTTGCATACCATCTTGCACCTACTCTGCTTGTCGAAAATCCGCTTCTGTTCATTTTTATAGCCATAGCATTCGGGTCAACAGAAACCACTTTTCCAAATTCGTAGTTATAATCCGCCGTAAAATATCCGTTTATATATGCATCTGTTGCTGTTGTCCACCTTGACGGATTTGATTCCGAATAATTAAAGGTTGTGCTGTCGGCAACGCCTGCACAGGTTGTAAAATCAAAATTCGGCCAACGTGACTGCTGCATTTCCACGTCATTTACATAAATATAAGGGAAAGAAACATCATTAACGCTTAGTCCTGTAATTCCCTGGGTTGTAAGGTCTAAATATGCAACCTTTCCTCTTCCGTTTTTCGGCAATCTTGAAAGAGTTTGTGCGTCGGTTACAGGCAGAAGATCATTTTCATCGATTTCTTTTGCACCTGTAAAAACAACCTCTCCGTCTCCGAAAGATTCAAATTTTAACCCTTGTACGCCGTCAGTTGCAAATTCTGTTCCGGAAAGATCTATTGTTTCATCAAATTCATATCTTCCGCCATGACAAAAGATATATACCGGATATTCTTTTCCAAATGCTTTTATGTATTCCGACGCAAGAGATTTTATTTCTTTTAAATCTTTTAACGGGGACTCCGGACTTCCGGTACCGGTTTTTTCAACATTAGGTGATACATATATTCCCTGCATTTGCTTCAGCAAATTAACATTCACCTGGGAATTTCCTTCTTTTGTCATTATCAGTACATCTGATTCCACTGTATAGTTATAACCGAGAACGGACACAAAATCCTGAGCCACATAACACTCATCTTCGGTAATTACAGAGTTTGACTTTAGTTCTGTATTTTCACCGTCAGCAACTATAATATTGCTTTCGTTTGTTATTGTTATTTTTTTATCACCTTCAAGCAAATATTCATTTTCACCCGGTGTTACTTCATATCCCATATTTTCTGCCAGATATGAGACAGGGATCATAAATACTCCCTCTTCTTCATACGGGACATTTTCAATAACATCCATTTCTCTGTCAAAAATACCTATTTTACTGCCAATAGATAGAACAAGTTTTACATCTTCGGGTATCAATGTTTTTTCTGTTACATCTGAGGCAAAAACAGCTGAAGGGCATACAAAAGTTAAAACTATAAATATGGAAATTATTTTTTTTATGAATTTACCCATTTCAAACCTCCGTTCTGCCACACACGGTGACATAAATTTTTGAATGAAACCAAGCAATATGCTTATATTTCATGTTATAACTTCTTACTTTGCACATTATAGTTCTATTTGCTAAAACCTCTGTAGGCTATTACTCTGGATACACTTCCCATACGTGACTGTACAAATACTCTGTCACAGCTGCTTCCCGATATTGCATACGTTTTTAACTGATCTGCTGTACCGGTATAAATATCTATTTTACCTCCGCCTAAAAATTCTACAAATATAATGTTTCCTATTACATAATTATCTGTAATATACTTTGAGTTTGTATCATCATAAGACTGACAATTCAGATCCTGTGTTGTAAGTTTGACAATATTTCCATCAACCGAAACAGGATGATAATATGAAAATCTTATATTACCTGCACTTCCCACATCTCTTGCCGCTGATGTAAATGTAAGACTTGTTTCATGAAGTGCAAACGGATTTGCAAACATATAGTATTTACTGTCGCTGTTTGTAACCGAATCATAAAGCCAGCATCCAAATGAGCTTGCAAGATTTCCCTGTCCTCCCGATGCGGGATTTATTGCATTTTCGTCAAAGACAAGCTGTATACGTTCAACATTTCCATATGCATCAAGCTGGTATCGGAAAGCATCTCCCTGTTCAAGAGTTAAATGCAAAGGGTCTCCGTTTGCATCTACCGGTTCTCCCGCATCATTTGTCATAGGATTATCCTGTATTATTTCTATCTCATCAAGAACACCCTCATTAACGGACAGTTCTTTATCACCTTCATCCGTAACGTAACATTCAATTATATCAATAGGATTATCATCCACATCAATACCCGATTTTATACTTTTAACTATAGCGTATTTTGAATTTGAAACAGACATCTTCGCACTTGATGCTCTTTCAAATATCAGATATTGGGCAACTATTGAGTCTGCTACAGTAGTAAATCCTTTTACCTCATAATAGTGTTCATTTGAGAATACACTTGTTGTATCAACAGAATATGCATCATCACTGCCTTCTTCCGCAAGACTTGTATTAATTAAAAATACCGGTGTTGTTGATTCAACCATCATTTTTCCTGCAAATCCGCAGCCTTCTTTATAATAATAGCCATAACTGCCTATAGCTGACGTATCTGTCTTTTCTCTGTAATCTCTGCCGTCATTTATCATTCTGATTGCAACAAGTCTGTTATCTTCGTTTCCGTATGCAAGCTGTTCTCCCGGAAGTTCAATTGTTGAAATCAATTTTTCATCATTCAATATATATGTGAAAAATCCCTTATAACCCTTATTATCTATGTAATCTTCCAGAATCTCACTGAGAACATTAAAGTTTCTGCCGCGTTCGTATTTTTTCTTTTCTCCTTCACAATCAATAAGGTATACTTTATCTGCAGGATATACTGACGTTACAACACCATCAACACTGCAGTATTTTATTTTGAGGTCACCCTCACCTTCATCATCAGCATAAATTGCTGAAATCATAACTCCGGCACCGGTATTGCTTGTAACGGAAACTACCTTTGCAACCTCACCAAACACATCCAGATAAAGTATGTATTTGTTTCCCGCCTTGATATCCGAAGCCTCATCGGTATTTAACAGATTACGGCTTACTGTATATCTTACATCTCCGCTTGACAAAATTCCGTCTTCAGCATTATATGATGTGACAATATAATCCTGCACCGTAGCTACAGATACCATTACCTTTATTACATTGCTTCCCTGTGCAACAGTTAAAACTGACCCCAATGATATATTTTCAAAATCAATTTCACTGCCCTCACTGTCATAAATAAAAATATATTTATCATCGTCTTCATCATCCAAATCCACAAACAGATTATTATATTCTCCTGTACTGCCATCTACTACTGTCTGATATATAATCTTTTCTGTTTTATCAATATAATCAACAAATATATTGGTATAACTGTTTACTATAATCAAATCTGCGCGATTTTCACCTTTTGCTCTGATTATACTGACATCCCCAACATTAAAATCAAAAATATCTTCTGTATATGAATCAACCGCTGATCCGTTATAAATAAGATATGCACTTTTATTTATACTTACTTTAACCAATCTGTCTCTGTCATTATAATATGAAATACTGGTTTCATCATAAGAATCAAAGTCCTCCACATCAAAGGTTGTTACTTCGTCCCTTCCGGATAACATCATATATCTAAGCAAACATTCGTCATCTTCTTCATTGTAGTCACAGTAAGCATATACATGTCTTCCTATATATTCTCTTATGCTGTTCTGGTTATCGTTAAGCTGCACAGTGTAACCGTCAATTGTAATGTATTGTTCCGAAGCATTGACAGACGGCCCCGATAAAGAAGTATAGCCGTTATCTGTCATTCTTCCTTCTAATTTCACAATTCCCAAAACTTTGTATAAAAAGGTTTCGCCTTCAACTGTCTGATAACTTGCAGTAACTCCATTTACGGAATTTACAAACGCCACCTGCATTACTTCAACCTCAAGAGCATTATATAACATTACCGCCATATCTCCCCTTGTAAGGTTTCCGCTTAATGACTCTATATTATCTGTAATTCCAAGGCTTACTCCCTGACTGATATATCCGTTGGGGAAACCCCCTTGTTTTTCTGCAAATACTTTATATCCAAGCATTGCAACTATAACCTTTATTGCCTGTTGAACCGTAATATTTCCCTCGGGATCAAACTCCGAAAGAGATACACCTTCCATAAGTCCCATGCTTTTCATAAGTCTTATGGCATTATAAGCATCATTGCTGTCATCAACATCAATAAACAGCTCCTCCTCAATATAGGAATCACTTGTTGATTCAAAGTCTTCTATAAATCCTGTTTCTTCATACATATCCTTGAAGAATTCATTTTTCCATTCCTGAACCTCATCGTCACCTGAATCAAGAATAGCTGCAAGCATAGTTGCAAATTCACTTCTTGTAATATTATTATCAGGTAAAAATGTACCGTCATCATATCCGGACATCAATCCCAGACCTGTAACAACATCAATTGCCTGCGTATTTTTTTCCACATCATTGAATTGTGCAAAAACTCCGGATATTACGGTAAAGATAACCGTCACCGTCAATAAAAGCGAACATAATCTTTTTGTCATTACTTTTCCTCCTTCATTTCAAAACCTCGGTATACATTAAAAGTTATTAAGATATCTGTAAATTATGGTTGCTGCCTGAGCTCTTGAACATAAACTCTCAGGTCGGAAAGTGTTATCTTCAAATCCGGAGATTACTCCATTTTCACTGAAAAAGGCCACTGCATCTATTGCATAGTCAGCAATCTCATTACTGTCCGCAAAAGAACTGCTGTTCTTTGCTTCTGACCCGTTCATTCTAAATAATATTGTACATAAATCCTGTCTTGATATAGGAAGATCAGCTCCAAATTCTGTTTCTGAAATTCCCGTTACCCAACCGTTATTATATGCTGTAAAAACATACTTTGCATACCATTTATCATCTGTAACGTCATTAAATCCGGAAGTGCCTTCCTGTATTTCCACATCCATAGCTTCACACAGAATTTTAACAAATTCCGCTCTTGTCACATTGTCTGACGGTGCAAAAATTTTGTTTCCTTTTCCGCTGATTATTCCCTTTTCATATAAATCCTTTATAGCTTCATATGCCCAAAAATCTTCATCAACATCACTAAATATATTATCTGAAACATTCTCATTGTCTTTTGCAGGTGTAACGTCAACACCCCCCATATAATAAGCATTTGAATTTCCCGAAGGTGTAAGACCGCTTGAGGAAGATCCGCTGCCCGATGTGCCGCCGCTGCCGCCATTTCCTCCGCCTCCTGACGATTCCGGGACATTGTCAATGCAGTCAATAATATCATCTATTGCTTCTATATTTGCTTTTACAATTGCATCATTATATTTTGTTTTGTTGCTGGCATTTTCATATTTTCTTACTGTACTTATCTGTGAAGAAGTAAGAGATGCAGTCTGTGCATTCTTTTGAGTCAATACTCTTGAAATATATCCTGTTCCGGATGTTTTAGGATATTTTATTCCGGCAAGGAATATTTTTTCGGCAGCCATGTCGGTCAAATCAGAAGTATCTTCAAAGTCATTTCCCAACAAAGAGGAAACAATAAACTTTTTACCCTCGTCGCTTAAATCTTCCTGGTATATTGTCCATAATGTTGAAGTATCGTTTAATGAACTGTAATTTATGTATTCATCATATTTCAGATTTCCGTTTTCTGCAACCGCCTCTGAAATTCCCTCTTCAAATGCTTCAAGTATTGACTGGACTTTTAGAATATTCTGAGTTTTTGTAAGTTCACTGCTATCTAATGTATTTCTGATTGCAAATATTCTTTCTGCAAATTTACTCATATCAATACTGTTATATGGAACAAAGTCAAGTGCAAGTATATCTTTTGCCTGTTCAAGATATGGAGCAATGTCTGCAGAAGAATCCGCATTTTTAATATTGTTAATCAATTCTATTCTGTCATCTTCAGATGAGAAATAAAATTTAAAGTTTTCCGGTTTTTGGAAATCATCTCCGCCGAGATATACGTCAATATAATCACTGTCAGTCACATTTTCAAGTAAAATGTTAAAGCTGAAGTTTCCGGTTTGGTTTGTCTTAATGTTTCCTATATAATAGTTTTCACCTTTTGCCGTCAGTCTTACAGTAACATATTTATCGCTTTGTCCGCTCGGTGTTTTTCCTGCAATTACAACTGAATTATTGTCAAGATCAACATTGACTTCTTTATAATCCGCATTTGATATAATTTCCTCAGGAGTTGTTTTTATAGGCTCAGCTTCTGCAAGGACTTTCATATTGTCGTCCCATACAAATGTTTCATAACCCGGAGCATCGGCAACATACAATGATAAAGTTGTCTGACTGTTTGCGCCAAGTACCTTTTCACTTACCGCCGTTTCATTTACAAGAGTTTTTTCGGCATTGGTCTTTGTTATATATAATACAATATTCTGATCTGTAAGCGAATTATTTGTAACGGTAAGAATATTATCAGCAAATACAGCGTCGAAATATGCAGGAGCCGTATAACTGTATACCATATCGTTACCAAGAGTCATTGACGGATATTTTAAAATTGCCGTATCTCTTGATAAGGTAAATGTATAAGTATCGCCGCCCTTTTCGGTACAATTTATTAAAATCTCAGCCTTTGTTTTGTCCTCATTAAGGTTTGCTGAAAATTCAACAGCCGATTCACCTTTTTTAACGCTTATCATTCCGTCAATTTTACTTACCGGCACACTGAAATTCAATTCTGCCTTTACGGTATTTTTGTCTAATCTTGCAAATGAAGTCGCAACTGTCAGTACCATCTCTTCGAGATTGGCAACAACGTCCATATCAACTATATCGTCAAATATAATTCCTCTTAATTTTCCTTCATTCACATATCTTACAATACTTTGTATTGTTTCTCTGTCACCGGTTGTTATATTATCAGGATTTATTTTTTTCCATGCCTGTTCCAAAGCTGCTCTCAAATCGGCATTTTTAAGAGGTACTTCGTTTATTGCCACAACTCCGTATTTTGAATTGCTTGCTCCGGTTAAAACCAATTCCTTTACTGCCTTGTGCTGAGGAATTTTATAAGCAAAACTTACGAATCCAAGGGTCTGGTTTGAACCGTTATCAACCAATTCTCCGCTTTCATTCATTATTAAAGTTCTCGAACCTACTACACCCAAAAATCCGTTTTGTCCCGATTCACCATATACAAAATTACCGTCTGAATCTTTTGTAATATAAGCACGTGTTTGTTTTGAATTATCATAGTATGCGGAAGCATATGCCTTTGTGCTCGTGCCTTTTAATTCCTCGCTTGTTCCGTCATCATATACTACTGTAGGAGTTATCGTCGTTTCTACCGTATACATTGCAATATCGATTTCCTGCAGTAATCTTCCGCTCATAGGAATACGCACTTCCGGGCAAGCCTGACTCATTGTAATTGAATCGTTAACCATGCCGTTCCATCCGTTTTCCACAAGTTTATAAGTTAATGTATTTCCTGTCTGTTCCCATGTATCTTCACTTGAAGCATATACCTCATTGCCGGTAATTACACCTTCTGAAGTCTGAAGATTTGTTCCGTATAAATAAGCGCTGAATACTCCCCCTCCGAGAGTTGCGGGATCATATGTATCTCCGGCAAGAAGTATATTATCGGAATTTACATAAGGAGATATATCTACATTTATATGATCCTCGCTTGTTAAATAGGAATCATAACCGTTTATTATCGTTTCTGCTTTTTCTCTGTTATTTTCATTAATCTGAATATCATAATCTGCAGCCTCATCATATAATGCCAAAAGTTCCTGCAATTTTTCAAGATCGGATTCCTCTATCAAATCCATGCTTTTAAGATACAAGTCCTCATACTCTTTTATCTTATTTTCAAGCTCCGTCTTTTCTTTATAATATTGATATTCGTTTCCCAGTTCTTCAATCTTTTGCTTATCGGATAAATCAACATTCGGATATAATTCTTCGTCAAGAGCAAAATATTCCCATATTTCACTTAATTGATCCAATTTTCCGGGATCAACCGTATTGTAAATTTCAAGCAGTCTTTCAAGATTCACAATATCATCATCGGTCAATTCTTCTGCGGTAACAGTGGTATAGTCCTTAACTGCCATGATTTCTTCTATGTCATCACCGGCAATTTTCAGTTCTTTATATAAAATGTAACCGTTATATAAATTACCTATGTATTCTATATTTTCATCGGTTGCCAGTTCAAAACCAAGGTCCTTTCCTGTTTGCAGCGCCTTATAAAGACTTTCCAGGGGTGCTGTATCATCATCAGTCAGATCAAATATATCTTTGTTCTGATACAGCGGCAAAGTTTCCTCAATTTCCTGCCGCATCATATCTTCCAGCTCATCGGAATTATACATATTTGCAGTAACTGCCACTACATGATATTCAAAATCAGCCGGCATTAAGATAATGCTTGCAGCCTTTACCGCTTTAGCAACATTAAAAACTGCCGCATTCAGATAGAGTTCGGTTTCTCCTTCTGTAAAGGTAGGTCTTAGTCTGTCGTCGGTCTTATAAAGATTTAATCCCATATCATAGGACAGTGCACCCTCCTGTGTCATTGCGGAGATTTCAGCTGTTACCTCTTCTTCAGAACCGTCACTGTATAGTATTTTTGCATTAATCTGTCCGCCCTCAGATACACCGTTTGCTATAACCGCAATATTTTTTACAATTTCATCATTCAGCGATATTGATATTTCTTCAGCTATATTTATTACGTCATTGTTGTCATGGGATAAATCACCCTGAATTTCAAATGTGTAATCGCCTATTGAAATCTCTTTATTATTGGGTATTTTTTCCCCATTATAAAGCAGATCTGCATATGTATTTGTTCTTGTTGCATTTCCTTCCATTACAAATAAATCTTCATTAAAGTAATCGGATATGTCTGCAAAAATATAATCTCCATCAGCTGCCTGTGAGTATGGCACAAATAACATTGATGCAGAAAATGATATGCATAATACTTTTGCCATAGTCCTTTTAAAATTTTTCATGTTTGAAACCTCCTAATTACTAATATGTCAAATTATACTATTACCGAACTTTTAACCATGTGCGAAATATTTTTTAAAGCATACCTTTCACGCATGCTTAAAAAATCGATAATTATATCAAGTCTTTCCGCCATGCGAAATGCATGGCGGAAAACTTGTATAAATGAAGTTTTATTGTTCTATGTCAGAGATAGGAACCATGGTATCCATTCCATCCCATACAAATGCTCTGTAAGAAACAGCGTCCTCCGGAACTTCAACACTGACTGTCTTAACATCTACAACAGAAGGATTTAATATGCCCTCCTCTGAACAGTTAATTGCCAGCAATTTGTTATTTTCTCCGTAAACAGCTGCTATAAGAACATAGTTCTGTGCATAATCCTTTGTATTTGTCATAACAAAAGTTGCTTCCATTGTTCCGTTTTTAACCTCAATGCTCGGAACAAATGTTAATATATTGTCTTCTATACCCTCATATGCCTTTGCAGTATTATACATAACCTTTGCCAATTCATAATCTTCAGCAGTGAACCAGCCTTCAATGGTATCAAATCCTCTGTTTTCGTAAAGATCTATCAAGGCTGCAGCTCCGGCCTTTACTATATTTGCATTTTCAACATTAACTTCAGCCGCAGAAGACAGTCCCAAATCAAAATATTCAAACATTGCAGTTACCATATCGTCTGTTGAAACATAGTTTGCAGAACCTGCCAAAATGTAGTAATCACCGGATGCCGATGGCTTAAAGGTTATTGATTCTGCCTGTTTTGAAGAATCAATTGTTACCGGTGATGAGAACATATTTGTTGAGTTCTTACCCGATACTATAGGTTCATTTTCATATAAACCGGTCTGAGTATTTGCGATTGTTCTCTGGAAGTTTACGTGAGAATGTGCAAATAACTGAGGTACATAATATCCGTCTGCGGTCCAAACCTTCAATTCAACATCTTCACTTGATCCGTCTTTGTAGTTAATTGTAGCATTAACATTTGAAGAACCGCCGCCTGCACCGTTGCTTGCCCATAATGCGTCAATAATAAATGCCATGTCTGTATAGTTTGTTACATCACTTAACGGCAAGGTAAATTCTGCTCCGTCTTTTGCAACCTTAATTGAATCGTTGCCTACTTTTGTATATTCCCCATTCAATTTGAATACACGTCCCGTTTCAGGATCATCTTCAATAATATCAGGACTGGTTTGCTTAACCATTGTGATTATACCGTCTGTAGGAACAAGTGTTCCTTTATAGAACAAGGTTCTTCCGCTTTCATATACTTCAGGTATCTCATCACCGTCTGCAACAATTATATCTGCATTCAGATACGGTGTCAAATCCATATATAAGCCTTTAGAATATTTAACCTGTTTTGCTAAGCCTAAAATATTGTTGTTAGCTTCATCATCAATCTTTCTTATATGTCTTCTGTCAAGGAGTTTTACATACTCTGCCGCAGACTGAACAAGCTCTGCCTCTTCTTCTGTCGTAATATAGCCGGAAGTATTAACGATTTCATCAGCCTGGGAAATAACAGACATTAATTCGTCATT
>CASFSH010000051.1 GCA_949297205.1 uncultured Bacillota bacterium
AGGTATTACATTTAGGTATATATTAAAAACCGAATCAAAAAACGGCTAATCATATTAACATCCTGCACTTCTGTTTAACCATATGAATCCGTCATTAAACAGCACTTAAAATAGTATTTGATTGCTTAAATCCTTAGCTTACAAACAAGTCTCCTAATCCTGTTTGATTTATTATATTTCTGTATATCAAACAGTTATTGTTTGCTCTTTCAAAAGTTTCGACAAAATAGCCGATACTTTTCTCTATAAGAGAAATACTAACGTCTCCGCGGAAAAACTGCTCTTTTTCTCTATAAGAGAAGTACGAAAATATAATACAAACTATAAAAGTCTAATTAATAACAAATAACAGCTTGATGTCCTTTATTGCTAAGAAAATAAAAGACACGCTCCCACTTTAACATTAGCTATTTTATACAGTTATGATTTAAAATATGATTTTACACCTTCTTTTTCTTGGATGTTAATTCGACTTTTACTACTTTTGCACTATTAAATACTTCTCTTATAGAGATAAGTAGCAGCGAATTCTGTTTGTCTTTGTTATTTTCTTTTATTTATCAGATACCTTAATAACAGGCCTGTTTATTTATAATGTCTATTATAAAGATTTCAATACTATTTTATTGGCTCTATCTATAGTTGATGTATCCAAAGAAGCAAGATATATACGCGTTGTGCTTTCCGAATCATGTCCCATTGCTTCACTGATTATTGAAAGTGGAATGTTTTTGCTTTTAGCTATACTGGCCCAACTATGCCGCGCTACATACGTAGTTAATGGAATACTCAAGCCTAAACTCTTCCCTATCCTCTTTAGTTTGCAATTAACCAAATGCTCTGCTGTTACGTATTGCCGCCGGGATTCCCTGCTTGCATTTTTTATAATTGGCAACAGGTAAGGCGAATTAGATGTATCATACTTGTCGACAATGTCCTGCATGGGCTTTTCCCATTTAACAAATAATTGCTGGTTGGTTTTGTGTCTCCTATATGACAGGAAACCGTTTTTCAAATTATTCTTTTTCAAATAAGCCATGTCTACGAACGACATGCCGCGTGTGTAAAAGCTGAACAGAAACATATCCCTTGCGTAATCGGACGAAGGATATTTAACCAAGTCCAAATCACGTATTTGTCGAATCGACTTAATACTTATAGCACGTTTAACAGTTTTATCTATACCTGTATATACATGCTTGAAAGGATTCTTTTGTTGAATTATTTCTTTATCTACCGCACGGTTATACATCGCACGCAAGTTGCGCATATAGAAGGAAGAACTGTTCGGACATATACCACGGGATTTCAAATAACTTTCATACTCCATTATCAAGCTACTGTCTAAATCTTTTAGAGGAACATCATCTTTTACACACCTGAACCTAATAAAGCTATTGAGCGCTGTTTTATAGGTTTCCGCAGTACGCTCTTTCCCTATTAAAGACATTTGCAATATAAGGTTATAGCAAAACGAAATAAAACCGTTCTCGATAGATGGCACCGCAAATTGCGACACTATGTCATCGGTGCAGTAGCTTTTGCCGGTCTGTTTTAATTTTTTAGCAATACTTTCCAAACTTGTCATATCCTTTTTTATTCGGATTGCAATAGACATAAGATAAGTATGTCGCTTATCGTCAATTGACGGTTGAAATATTATACGCGAATCATCCTTATTCCATTCGGAAGGGAAGATTTTATATCCGGTACATATTTGCCGTGCCACCTGTTTGTGAATCACTTGATAATACAATGTGCCTTCCTTGTCTTTTGATAAAGAAGCACGAAACGTTAATTTGATTGTTGCCATATCTTAAAATTTTGTTGCACCATACATTCGATACATTAAAATTTAGCTTACCCGATATGACCTCGGAAAAAATATCTCAGAGATAATTCAAAATATGTCTGACATATTTTAAAATATGTCAGACATATTTTTTCCAGGCTCATAATGGTGTGAAAAACCGTGCCTGTTCAAACTTTTAAGAACTCTTAAAAAGCAGGTGTCCGCCCTTGCTACAGATTCAATTCTCTTTCGAATTTGTCGGCTTCCGCTAATGTCTCTATTTTCCCAACATCCAAAAGTTTAAGCGATGTTGAAACCTCTGCACGTATATTAAAATCCACACACTTGTCGAGGTAAAAATCTATAATCGAAAACTCTTCGGGCCACGAACACATTTCCTTTAACAACTGCGGAGAAATAACATGTATCCCCGAAAAAGAGTAGCTTTTACAAGAACGAACATCAAGGTCTTTAAACGGCGTAAGCACTTCGCCCGTTTTCAGGTTCGTCCACCCTACCAATCTGAGTGTTGCTGGTTCAAAAAGCAGACGTCGTGAACTGTTCCGGTCGCTTACCAATAATTTGGCGTCATAAGGAAGTGAATTTACATAAAACTCTTTAAGATTTACGTTGCTCAGTATATCTACATTATGAACCAAAACGTTATTGTTGTAACCGTCGGAAAGCAAATATTCTGTAGCCTTACGTAATGCTCCGCCTGTGTTCAACAGTTTTTCTTTTTCAAACGACACCTTGATTTTAACGCCATCCGGAGTATTGCACCTTATGTATTCGTACAACATATCCGCAAAATGATGTGCATTAACAGTTATATCCTCAAAACCGAAAGATTTCAACTTTTCAATTTGCTTCCTTATCAGAGGAACCCCGTTTACCTGCACCAAAGCCTTAGGCATGCTATCGGTCAACGGGCGTAACCTCGTGCCCTTACCAGCCGCCAAAATCATTGCTTTTGGATTATCTGGGATATTTTCTTTCATCTCATTACTTTTGTACGAACAATCGTTATTTATTATTTGATATTGCAGTGTCCCTTTTTGCCTTGGCCGGAAGAACACTGTTTATGCCTTGTTCACGATGACACACGCGTACTTCGATTCCGAACTTCTTGTTTATATGTTCAGCCAAATGCTGTGCCGAATAAACACTCCGGTGTTGTCCGCCCG
>CASFSH010000052.1 GCA_949297205.1 uncultured Bacillota bacterium
AATAAGCTTTGCATCTCACCTTTTTTCGTGACTCGGAGTATACACATACGCCGTCGTCACTCAAAACGGCAATCTGCTTGCTTCTTTTACACGTTAGGATTTGTGCCGCCGCATTGGCGGCGGAATGGAGATTAATATGAAGTGTTAACAAAATAGGATTTTATCATATAATTTTTTTGCCGGCAAAAGACCGGCACAAAGGAGGTCATTATGGGAATAAGAACGGATTTGGCGCTGGAAGCAAAGGAAATTTACACAGAAAGTGTACAGGATACGGGAGACATTGACGGAGTAAAGGTGGATGTAGATAAAACCGAAGGGGTAACAACCACAAAAATAACAATAACAAACGATAACGGTGCAAGAGCATTGTCAAAACCCATAGGGACATATGTCACAATTGAAGCACCCGATATAAAATACAGTACAGAGGTGTATGAAAAAGCCTGCAAGCTGCTTGCAGAGGAAATAAAAAACATGACGGATATTTCCGCCGATACAAAAACTCTTGTTGTGGGACTGGGAAACAAAAATATTACTCCTGACGCTTTGGGACCTGATGTTGTTTCAAAATTAATGGTAACAAATCATATGAGAGAGCATATGAAGGATTTTTTCGGGGATAACCTTACTTCGTTATGTGCAATTGCTCCGGGAGTTTTAGGGACAACAGGTATGGAAACGGCGCAGATAATAAAAGGGGTTTGTCAGCAGATTCATCCCGATTTGATAATATGTGTAGACGCTCTTGCATCAAGAAGCCTTGACAGAATAAGTACGACAATACAGCTTTCGGATACGGGAATAAACCCCGGTGCCGGAGTTGATAACAACAGAGAAGGGCTTAACGAAAAAACATTGGGTGTAAAGGTGATTGCAATAGGCGTTCCTACAGTGGTGGACGCTCATACAATAGTAAGCGACTCCATAGATATTGCATTTAACGATATACAGGAGGAAATACCGGCAGACTGGGAGAAAAACAGGCTTATAAAGGAAGCGCTTACAAAAAACATAAAAAAACTGATGGTAACACCAAAGGACATTGATTCGGTAATAGAAAAAACCTCCAAAACCGTTGCAAACGGAATAAATCTTGCTCTTCACAAAAATTTAACATTTGAAGATATAGAAAGCTTTGTAGGGTAGTTGACACAAAAGGGAAATAGTTGTAAAATTATGGTATGACATAAAATTCCCATAAGCCGGGATGTGTATAATATAACAAATGCCGTTTTGCGACGGCAGAGAAACGGAGGATTAATATTTTGAAATCAATACAAATAAATAATAATATTTCACTTCACTATATCGAAATGAAAAAACTCAAAACTACCGTTACGGGAATATATATCCGAAGAAAGCTTGACAGAGAAGAAGCGGCAATGAATGCGGTACTTCCGTATGTATTAAAAAGCGGATGCAAAAAATATCCCACAGTATCGGAAATAGGCAAATATCTGCAAAGCCTGTACGGTGCAAGTCTTTCGGGCGGGGTAATCAAAAACGGAGACAATCAGGTGATTTTCTTTGATGCGGAAACAATTTCCGATAAGTATACACCGGAAAATGAAGCATTGTCAGGTGAAATGATAAAACTTATGATGTCGGTTATCTTTGAGCCGATGGTTGCGGACAATGCATTTATCGAAGAAACGGTGGAAAGAGAAAAGAAAACCGTAATCAATAAGATAAAGGCAATGATAAACGATAAACGAACCTATGCAAAGAACAGATGTATAGAGGAAATGTGCGGAGATGACGCCTTTGCCATATCAAAATACGGAACGGTGGAAGGGGTAAACAGCGTAACGCCGAAAACGCTCTATGAGCATTATAAAAAAATTCTTACCTCATCACGTATAGATATATTTGTGTGCGGTGATGCGGATTGTGAACGGCTTACCGAAGAAATAAACAAATATTTGGTTGGTCTTAATTTTACGCCATATGAAAAAATCGACAATACAAAGTTAAAATATAAGGACAAAATCAATAAGGTTACCGACAAAATGGATGTTACACAGGGTAAGCTTGCAATAGGCTTTGTTACCGATATAAATGCGGCGGATAAAGATTATCCGGCGTTGGTTGTTGCAAACGGAATTTACGGTTCGGGAACACAGTCAAAGCTTTTTAACAATGTTCGTGAAAAACTAAGTCTTGCATATTATGCGTCAAGCAGCATCAATAAATATAAGGGTATTATCACCGTCAATGCGGGAATTGAATTTGAAAACTTCCAAAAGGCATATGATGAATCAATCCTACAGCTTGACAATCTCAAAAAGGGTGAGATCTCCGAGGATGAATTTAATTTTACAATCAATACAATAATAAATGCTCTTGATACAGCTTATGATGACCAAAGATATATGCAGCTTTACAGCTTGGATTGTCTTTATTTGGGAACTGTTCCCGATCTGGAAGGGTATAAAAATAAAATAAAATCGGTAACAAAAGAGGATATTGTAAGAGCTGCCGCAAAGATAAAGGAAGATACGGTATATTTTCTTACAAAAAAATAACGTGAAAAATAAGCTGTGCCTCTCATCGTTTTTCGTGACTCGGAGTATACGCATACGCCGTCGTCCCTCAAAACAGTAATCTGCCTGCTTTTTTTCACATTAGGATTTGTGCCGCCGCGTCTGCGGCGGAATGAAGGA
>CASFSH010000053.1 GCA_949297205.1 uncultured Bacillota bacterium
AATAAGCTTTGCATCTCACCTTTTTTCGTGACTCGGAGTATACACATACGCCGTCGTCACTCAAAACGGCAATCTGCTTGCTTCTTTTACACGTTAGGATTTGTGCCGCCGCATTGGCGGCGGAATGGAGATTAATATGAAAAAAGATTGGTATTTTACGGATGATAATAATATTTGTGAGGTCAGAACCGCAGGAGTGTTGATTAAGGACGGAAAAATACTTGTACAAAGAGAAGCTCATGGAAATGAGTATGCATTGCCCGGAGGACACATTAAAATCGGAGAAACATTGGAGAACGGTCTTATTCGTGAATATAAAGAAGAGACCGGAGCGGATATAAAAATTATAAAAATGCTGTGGAGTGAAGAATGTTTTTGGACATGGCGCGGGAAAGATGCACATACTATTTCCTTCTACTATCTGATTGGATTGTGCGAAGGATTACAGATACCGGATAACGGAGAATTTATATCTCACAAAGATAATTGCAATGTACTTATCGGGTGGATAGATATTGATAAACTTAAAGATATTGTTATTTATCCGGAATTTGTAAAACATGAAATATATCAGATTAATGATGGTATAAAACACTTTGTATGGGATGAAAGAAACAATGACGCAAATGTAACCCAACCGGAATAAATTAACGGATGAAAAATTTAGGGTATACTATATAAAGAGAGGGAATTTTTCGGTGAAATCGTATAGAAAGATTTTTACATATGCAAGATTGACAGCATTAGTATTTATGATGATAATTTTAGTGGGGGCATTATTGCTGTCTTTGCCTTTTTCAAGTAAAAGTGGGGAATATACGCCATTTATTGATTCTCTTTTCACCTCTGCAAGTGCCACATGTGTTACCGGATTGGTAATATATGATACTGCACAGCATTGGTCATTGTTGGGGAAAATTGTGATTTTGTGTCTTATTCAGATCGGCGGACTGGGATTTATGAGTATAGTGACCATGTTTGCGGTGGCAATGAAGAGAAATATCAGTCTTGAAAAAAGAAAACTTTTAATGCAGTCCTCCGGAAGCCTTCAGATAGGCGGAATGATACTGTTATTAAAAAAGATAATTATGGGAACATTTATTATAGAGCTTACAGGGGCGGTATTGTTATGCTTTTACTTTTGTCCTTTGTACGGAGTAACAGGCGTGGGAATGTCGGTATTTCATTCCGTATCGGCTTTCTGCAATGCGGGTTTTGATGTTATGGAGGGAGAATTTACGTCAATGACTGCCTGCCGTGACAATGTATTAGTTAATGTTGTACTGATATTTCTTATTGTTGTAGGCGGGCTGGGATTTATCGTCTGGGATGATATTTTAAAAAATAAATTTCATTTTAAACGATACAGACTGCATACAAAGATTGTATTATCCACAACATTTGTACTGATTGTGGGAGGAAGTATATTGTTCTGGATATTTGAAAAAAACAATTTACTGAAGGATATGAGTTTTGGAAATTCGGTTCTTGCCTCGCTGTTTGCTGCAGTAACTCCAAGAACAGCAGGATTCAATACTCTTCCTCTTGATAAATTAACCGATAGTTCGGTATTGCTTAATTATGTTCTTATGTTAACGGGCGGATCTCCCGGATCTACAGCAGGAGGTGTGAAAACAACTGTAGTTGCTGTAATATTTGCAAGTATAATAGCCGCGGCAAAACAAAGTGATACTGTTGTAATATTTAAAAGAAGACTTGAAAATGAAATAATAC
>CASFSH010000054.1 GCA_949297205.1 uncultured Bacillota bacterium
GAAACATAAAAAATATTATCAGTGTCAATATCAGGAGGTGTATCTCCCTCAAGCGGCTTGATTTTAAGCATTCTCACTATTATAACAGAACTTTCTGCTCTTGTCAAAGGCCTTGTATATCTGAAACTTCCGTCCTCATAACCTTTCATGAGGTTATTGGCATAAGCAGCCAGAACATATTCTTTAAAATCATTTGTTGTATCATAATAATCAGTAATTTCTCTTATTAATGCATCTTTGTTTGAAATACTTTTGTCTTCAAGTTCAAGAGCCCTGACAATTATCATTGCAGCCTCTCCTCTTGTAATATTTCTGTTAAAGGTATCAAACTCATCATCATAAATATATTCTTTTTCATAAGCTTCATTTATATAAGGCTCAGCCCAGTATCCTGCTGCCGACGTCTCAGTAAAACCGGTTGCCATCGCTACAAGTTTTATAAATTCATCTGCATTTATAAAATCATCAGGTCTGAAATTACCGTTTTCATCACCGTTAATGATACCTTTTTCATCCAAAAGATCAACAAATCTCTGAGACCAATGACCATTCATATCATTATAAGTTGCAAAAGCAATTGATGACATAGATTGTATCAACATTACAATCGCCAATAATAAAGCTGGTTTTTTCATATTAATGATATAAGCTCCTTTCATAAATTGTTTAAACATAAAGTCATTTTTTTCCATAAGAAAATCGTTCATTTTACTGTCATTTTACAGCCGTATACTTATTAGGCTAAAAGACGCAAGATGGACGATTAACTTATTAATCAATTATATATTAAATAATATTTATCTTGTTCCTATAGCACTAAAATTTATATAGTCAAATCCGGGAATTATATTGTATACTTCAGAATTGTTATTTAATTCAAAATTTTTATTGTCATAATCCTTAAAACCAATATCCTCATTACATACATAATTTCCGCTTGCATTTACTGTTTCTCTGGCAGCTCTGTATCCCTGATTATCCATATTCTGCCAGGAATATTCATTATTATTTACAGTGCTCAAGGGTAAATTGATATTTACTATCAAATTATCCGCAAATACATTTGTTTTTGATGAAGCTGGATATTCGTTCCAAAAATTCAAAATTTCCGGAAAGATTTTTCCATAAATTCCATTCTGATACCTGGTCATATTATTTCTGATTGAAATATAAATATTAGTTTCATTTCCGTTCTGATCAGGCACAGATTCAAAACTATACTTTGCTTCACTGTTATATTTTGTGCATCCCATATATGTTTCACTGCAATCTATAAACATATTTTCACGAATAATGTTATGTGTTCCCTGTGCATGTATACAGGAAACAGCATTTGTTCTGTTTTGCCCAATGTCATAAAAAACATTATGTTCAATGATAAGACCGTGACCGTTATTGTCAGTTCTTATGGCTGCAACATTCATCTGTTTTTCCTCAGGAAATGTTTCTTTTCCGATATCATGGAATAAATTATATGAAATAACATTACCTCTTTCCCATGGCATATTATAGTTATTTACATATATAGCATCCATATCATGAAATTCTTTTACAACATTATCTATTTCATTATGTGAAATTTCATTATTGACGCCGTAAAAAATAATTCCCGCATGAGGTGCGTCATGTATATGATTATTAACTACTTTAACACCGACACTCTGATATCCTATACTCACTCCTGACGTATACGCTCTGTCAAGTTGTGAAAAACGGTATATATCATTATTATACAGTACGTTCTGAGAAGAGACAATATCATTATAATCTCCTCCCGATACCACTATTCCATTCTTTCCCACATCATATACATTACAGTCACGAACTGTCGAAAACGTACAATCGGATATATCTATTCCGTTTCCGCCAAATGAATGTATATCACAGTTTTTAATTGTTATAGCAGAACAATTGCCCTTAGTTACAATTGCTGAACTTCTTCCGCCCATAAACTCTATATTTTCTATACGGATATTTTCAGCATTTGTAATCTGTAATAAATTTTCATCTGTTTGAGATACCGTAATTTCAGAATTATCTGTACTTCCTTCGGGCATATATATATACATCATTCCCGTATCATAATCAATATAGTATTCACCCGGGCTGTCCAGTTCTTCTAAAATATTCTCAAATCTGAAAAAAGGTTTTGAATAATATGTATTTGAAACAGCACCCCTGCTTAAAGTTATCTGATTTCCGTCAACCGATTCTATGGGATAGTAATCGTAAAAGAAATTATTGTATAAAGCGCCTGCAATCCATGCTTTTTCAGGTTCGCTCCAAAGCTGCGGTCTTGTATACCCGGAATATTCAAAAACACTGCCTTCATTTATTCCGGATTTGCTTCTGTCACCGCTTCTTATAACTTTACTGATACCTCCGACAAATTCCTCATTAGGCCATCCCGCCAATTTCATACGAACACCGTCAACGCTGACCTCTGCCTGTGCCGTTTTATTGTCGGAAATCATTGTGCTTCTTACGGAAATTTCTCCAAGATCATCAACACCGTTTTCAAACAGGTTTATTGCCTTTATATTATTCCTTGCTGACTCATCTATTATTTTTGATTTGATATTGTCGTCGGCGGATACAAGTGCTGAAGCACTTATATCCGTACCGCCGCTTATAATAACTTTTTCATTCTCATATGCTTTAATTGTGAGCGGAAATAAATCATCCCCTGAATCCGCCCCCGTAAAGTTAACGGTTGAATCAACCGAATATGTTCCTTCACGTAAAATTATTGAAACAGGTACATTACTGCACTTGCCTGTTATTCTTGCATTCCTTATGATGTCACGGGCTCTTTCAATAGTTTTGACAGGATAATCTATCGTTCCGTCATATGCGTCATCGCCGTCCATTGACACATATACATTGAAATCACCCTTTATTAAAAAGACATCTTACTGTCACTTAACGGAACCATACCGTTCAGGCTGTCCCAGATAAAGAGTTTCAATTTTGAATCAGAAGTTACATTTTCATTTGCCGTAACTTCCATTGTAAGTATTTTTGCAGCATTTTCTTCAACATAAATATCCTGCGCCTCAACCTGCTGAAGCTGTGTTCCGTCATTGCTGTATATTGCTGCAATCAATGTTACTTCATCAGAATAGTTAATGAAGTTTTCGTACTCAGCTGTAACTGTAAATGTCATTCCTGCTGAAATTGATTTCAATGATGTATATTCAGAAGCCTTACGGTATACCAAACCGTCTGCATCTACGATTAAAATATCACTTGTTGTACCGTCGGAAACTGTTACAAGATATTTTCCGTCTGCACCTGTAATGATATTTGTTACAGGCAATGTATTTGGAGTTGTTCCTCTGAATCCAACCTTATTAAATACTGTATCTGTTCCGATATTTGCGGTTGATGCAAAATAAAGGGTACCATTAGCATCAGCAACAAGATAAGTAGAACCGTTAGTATTTATTGCAGCCAGATTTCCTGACTCGGAATCCGGTGTTATGCCAAAAGATTCTGCTGTAACTTTATCTGTAATATATATTTGTTTTGCATTTGATGAAATACTTACAAATTTGTCCAAAACATCATTGTAATGAGCAGATAACATTTTTTGACCATTCGAAATTTTGATTGCATTTGTAACTTCATCTTCCGAAAGTCCTGTTTTTGCCACATAATTCATTCCCCACGGATCAGCTAAAAATACATACGGCGTAGCGTCATCACTTAAAGCAATAACATTTAGATTATACTGAATATTATTCTTTGAGTGGAATATCTTTGTTGCCGCATTTTCAAGATCGGAATAACGTAAAATTACTCTTTGTGAGGAATATGATGCTGAATATAAATAATCTCCCACAACCACAAGGTCACCGTTATTTCCGAAACCAAGTTTGTCATTATATACCCAGCTTATACCATCTTTTGAATACCATATTGCTCCGTTTAATGACTGTGTCGCATTTGAAATGACAAAAGTTTCTTGTGCAGGCCACCAAACTGTGGCATTCTGACGTTCGGCAGGCATACCGTTTGTTAAAGTGGATGTCCCGGTTCCTGTTGTATTCCAGTTAATTCCGTCATCTGAATAATAAATATGTCCATTTCCGTCAGCATCGTTACCGTATACTGCATATCTGTTCAATTCGGGGCTGTATGTACCGCCGAGAAGCTTAACTCCTTCTTCAAAAGGAAGTTCGCCAACTGCAACCGGATCATGAAGTTCTTTACGGTTTGTAGGATCTGAGTAAACGTATCCGTCAGCAGTTTTTTCCATTACATAAACACTTTTAAGAGTAGTTACCAATAATTTGCCTTCACCAATACAATTAATATCTGTAACTTCTTCTGTAATAGGTAATGTAAATGAATCACTTACAGCAGCCGACCAAGTATCAGCCGGTAAGTCACCTGCCACAAGATTTGCATCAGCACCTATAAAATAAATGCTTCCGTCACTTGTTCCAAAAAAGATTGACTGTGAATCAGAACCAATAGCAGTTATTGCTTTTGCATTCATACCGTCAACAGTTAAAGGTGTAAAATTCTTGGGAGAATATGCACCATTTCTTTCAAATATTGAAAGAGTTGTCCTATCATCTGCTTCCTCAGTAATCCAACCTTTGTCTTCGTTAATAAATTTGTAATCAGAAGCCTTAAAATTAAATCCTTCGCCCATTGCTAAGCCTGAACATATCCAACCATCAATTTCCGAATAATCAATTTGTGCTCTGATCCAATTTCCTGAGGAAATATAAACTTTTGATGATGAATCAATCGCTATTGTATCTAAATATTGTTCTTCTTTCTCTAACACCTTTATTTTGTCTGAAATATTTTCAAGCGAAGAAGCCACAACTGCATACATACCTCCGGCAACAGCAATCAATCCGTTGCCCGATTCAACAACAAGGTTACTTCCCGGATCAAGTGCTTCGTTAACTGTCCATGACAATCCATCCGCTGATGTATAAACACTTCCTCCGATTGCTGCTACAAATATATTTTCTGTATCCCAATATGTAATATTCTGTCCGGAATATGTGTTATGATAATTTTTCCCATTTGAAGTTGCAAACGACTGAACCCAGTTCTTACCGTCAGCTGATGTATAAAGTACAGTCTTATGAAGCGAATCCGCATAATTCTTTGCCATCAAAACATAAACACCGTTTTGTGCGTCATATGCTGAGTCAACAATCTCATAGCCTTCAGCAACAAAAGGTGTTTGTGCCGAAACAAACTGAACCTGTCCGATTAACAAGGTAATCATCATTACCAATGCCGTTACAAATGAAATTCTTTTCTTTAACATTTTTCTCTCTCCCTTTTTATTTTTTTTGAAAATAGTAAATATAACAAAACTTTACCTATTTTCCATTACAATAATATTATACCATGTTGATAATATTAATAACAAGTATAAAAATTTTACTTTTATGAAATATTTTAACCAATTTTTATTCATCTTTAAAAATATCTTTTTTTATTTAAATCAATGTAATAATAATAAACAGACTTCCCATAAAAAGAGAAGTCTGTTATTTTACTTATAATTTTCACACTTTTTTCTATCAGAAAATTTCGGCATTTAATTCAAATATTTTAATTATAAAATATTACTCCGCCACATCAACAGTATAATCTTCTTCAGAATTATTATGCTTGTCCTTGTTTTTGGATACTTTTTCAGCTGCCTTTGAAACAACATCATTAACCTTATCGACCATATCCGGTACAAGGTCTATAATCTTGTTTACAGGAGATTCTTCAGGAGTAACCGGCAATAATTTTATTGTACCGTTGCCCACTACCAAGAAAGCAATCGGTTTAACATTCGCACCCCCTCCGCAGCCGCCGCCAAAATTTGGTTTTTCCTGGGCATTAACGCTGTTCTTTTTGGCATCAAAATCACAGCCTCCTGCGCCAAATCCAAAACTAACCGTAGAAACAGGGATTATCATTGTTCCGTCCGGGGTTGTAACCGGTGTACCTACAACGGTATTAACATCTACCATTGATTTAATGTTACTCATTGCTGTGTCCATTAAACCTTCAATTGGATGATCTGACATATTTAACATTCCTTTCATTTCATAATTTTATTTTGAACTGATTTTTTTTATTTTAAAAGCAATTTTTATCGCTCTGATAAGCATATACATAATATGCACGTTTTTTATCTTTACTATACCATTAACAGATATATCAAAGTAATTTCTGTTTTCAAACAAAGGTATTATATTGACTTTCATTTTATTAATAGATACTGTCCTGTCAATAAATCCGAGAATATTATAAACCACACCATTTATAATTCCCACATTAATTCCGGTATTCATTGGATCATCACAATCAAATTTTACAAATACATCGGTTTCTTTTATTGTAACAGCATGTTTACGTGCATAATTCAAAATACCTATAACATCATCTTTTATTTCTTTATAATATGATTTAAATTCAAAATATTTAGTTTTTACATCATTGAAAGTATATTTTTTTTTGTTATATTTGTTTTCTTTTGATTTTTTTTTGGATTTTATTGGAAAAAAACCCTTTTTAAAAAAAAGATATTTAAATTTTATCTCTGTTTTTCGTTCGTACTCATTCCAAATAAAAGTACAAAGCAATTCGGACGGTATAAACAGCAGCAAGATTAATACCATAATTATAACTGCAATAACAATCAATACCGTCATTAGATTTTCCCCTTTCAGTAATATTATGTATCAACTTGAGTTTCCTGTTCATTATTATTAATCTCTTCTTTTTCACCAGTATCTATTTCATACTGCTCATACTCACTAATTAAATCTGAAAAATCAATTTCAGGCAAATCTTTCGTTGTATTCAATCCAAAGCATCGAAGAAAATTAACTGTTGTACCATACAATATAGGTCGCCCGGGAGCGTCAAGTCTTCCGACTTCCTCTATCAGGTCTTTATCAAGGAGTCTGTTTATTGCTCCGTCACTGTTAACGCCTCTTATAAATTCAATTTGTCCTCTTGTCACCGGCTGCTTATATGCAACAATGGTCAGTGCTTCCATAGCAGCATTTGACAGTGCCTGTCTTCTTTGTTCTCCCAATATTTCCTGAATATATGGATGATATATCGGTCTTGAGCAAATCTGATATCCTTCATCTATATCAATAATCATTACTCCTCTTTGTTGAGTATCATAATTATATTTTAAAATTTTTACTGCTTCTCTGATTTCGTCAATATTTCTGTCTAATACTGCTGCCAACTTCGAAGCTTTTACAGGTTCTCCTGAAGCAAACAGAATTCCTTCTATAGCATATTGAATATTTATCTCGCTCATTTTAATCTCCATTCCGCCGCCAATGCGGCGGCACAAATCCTAACGTGTAAAAGAAGCAAGCAGATTGCCGTTTTGAGTGACGACGGCGTATGTGTATACTCCGAGTCACGAAAAAAGGTGAGATGCAAAGCTTATT
>CASFSH010000055.1 GCA_949297205.1 uncultured Bacillota bacterium
GTAGGATTTGATGAATTGGTTACGCAATAATCGGTATATTTGGTATTCCATAGACAAAATCCGTCATGATGCTTTGTTACAAGAACAATAAAATTCATTCCCGCTTCATATGCCGTTTTTGCCCAGCTGTCTGCGTCTATCGTTTCAGGCTGATATGATTTTGCTCTTATCATTCCGTCAGACCATTCCGTATTTCCGAAGGTATTAACTCCAAAATGAATAAACATACCGAATTTACGTTTTATGTGTTCTTTTTGATATTCATTTGGTTCTGTTGACGGTATTTGCTTAATTAAACTATCCTGCATACTATCACTCTTTTCTGTTTATTATTTTCTCAAGGTTATGAATTTTTGCAATTCTGTCTGCGTGTCTGCCGCCTTCAAATTCAGCTTCAAGCCATGCGTCTATAATTCTGAAAGCCAATTCTCTGCCTATAACTCTTCCGCCCATACATATTACATTTGCATTGTTATGTCTTTTTGTCATTTCGGCACTGTACACATCATGGCAATGTGCCGCCCTGATGCCGTCTATTTTATTTGCTGCCATGGAAATACCTATTCCTGTTCCGCAGATAAGTATTCCATTTTCACATTCTTTATTATTTATTGCCCTGCAAACCTTTTCGGCTATGTCCGGGTAGTCCACACTGTTTTCATCATAGCACCCGAAATCCTTATATTCCAAACCTTTTTCTTCAAGATGTTTTATTATATGAGTTTTTAATTCAAACCCACCGTGATCGCTTCCTACTGCTATCATTTTTTCTCCCTTCCGCCGAACGATAGTTTTTTATCGGCAATATCTTAAAGTTATTTATTTTGCTTCTTTTCTTCCGCTTCTCTTTCCGCCTGAGATTTTCTTAAATATACGGGGACAAGACCAATCCCGTCGGTTGTTTCTCCTCTTTCATACATTTTTCTTGCAGCCGAAGCAACCGCAGATGCTCTTTGTGCATTTGAACATACAGGTGCAAACAATGCATTTTCTCCCAACTCCCGTATAATGGTTTCTTTATGGACGGGAACTCCATCCCCCAAGAAAACAGCTTTTTCACCTGTTGCTTTTAATTCATTCAAAAGTTCCTCAAGAGATATGGCACGGGGAGAAGCTATTTCATTCAATTCGTCTTTGTTCCATTTATATACTGCATTATATACCTGAGAACGTCTTGCGTCCATTATCGGCACAATGGCATATTCACAAAAAGGAATATTGTATGCCATTGCGGCAAGCGTACATACTCCGGCAACAGGCTTGTTTAACACATCTGCCATTCCCTTTGCAGCAGATACTCCTATTCTCAATCCTGTAAATGATCCCGGTCCGTTTGCCACAGCTATAAGATCAATCTCTGAAATATCCGTTCCCGATTCCTTTAAAACATAATCAATCATAGGCATAAGCGTCTGAGAATGAGTCAGTTTATTGTTAAGGACAACCTCGCAAACTAATTTTTCTTCCTCCACAACAGCGGCAGAAGCCACTCCCGAAGAAGTATCAATTGATAATATTTTCATATTCAACCTTTCCTGTTCAGATACATCTTAAAAGATTTTTATTCTCTTTTTTCAATCTGAATATATCTGAAATCCTCATGCTTGTCATAATCTTTTGAAATTAAAATTTCATATCTTTTTTCAGGAAGAATATCGCGTATCTTATCCGACCATTCTATAACAGTAATTCCGTCTGAGTATACGTATTCTTCAAAACCCACTTCATACATTTCATCACAGTCATCTATTCTGTACACATCAAAATGATGTATAGGAAATTTTCCGCCTTCATAGCAATTCACAATTGTAAAGGTAGGACTGCTTATAGGTTCCTGATATCCAAGTGCTTTCACAAGTCCCTGCACAAATGCGGTTTTGCCTGTCCCAAGATCTCCGTTAAGGCATAAAACATCACCGCTTTTCAATGTCTTAGCAAATGCTTTGGCAATATTTGCAGTTTCCAAGGGACTGTTTGATTTATAAACCATCAGAACAGCCCCGTTATTTTTCCGTCTGCATCTATATCTATATTGTTTGCAGCAGGCTTTTTCGGCAATCCCGGCATAACCATAATATCACCCGTTTCGACTACAATAAATCCGGCACCGTTTGAAACTCTGACTCTTGAAACTGTAATATCAAAGTCTTCCGGCCGTCCCAAAAGCAGCGGATTGTCTGACAGAGAGTATTGAGTTTTTGCCATACATATAGGTTTTTTATCCAGTTCAAACTGTTCAAGCTGTGCTATTTGCTTATTAGCCTTTGCAGTATAAACAGCACCTTTTCCCCCATATATTTTTTTCACTATTATATCGATCTTTTCCTTTATTGATAGATTTTCGTCATACAGCGGCGCATATCCGGATTTCTTATTATCAATAGCAGAAACAACTTTTTCGGCAAGATCAATTCCTCCTTCTCCGCCCTTTGCAAACACTTCTGACAGAGAAACTTCAACATTATATTCCGCACAAATGTCTTTAACCGTCTTTAATTCCTCATCCGAATCGGTATCAAATCTATTCAATGCCACTACAACAGGAACATTATAACCCTGCATATTTTCTATATGCTTTTTAAGATTTACAATTCCCTTTTTCAACGCTTCGACATTTTCTGTTTTCAATTCGGTTTTAGGCACGCCTCCGTTATATTTCAAAGCACGTACCGTTGCCACTATAACCACCGCATCGGGCTTTAAACCTGCAAAACGACACTTTATATCCATAAATTTTTCCGCACCCAAATCGGCGCCGAATCCTGCTTCGGTAATAACATAATCGCCCAATGAAAGTGCAAGCTTCGTAGCTATTATACTGTTACATCCGTGTGCAATATTTGCAAAAGGTCCTCCATGTATAAAACACGGGGTATGTGCCAATGTCTGAACAAGATTAGGTTTTATTGCATCCTTTAATAATGCGGTCATTGCTCCCTGAGCATTAAGCTGTTTTGCATAAACAGGCTCTCCGGAACGGTTATATCCTATTATTATCTCGCCAAGTCTGTATTTAAGATCTTCAAGATCATTTGACAGACAGAGAATTGCCATAATTTCAGAGGCAACAGTTATCATAAATCCGTCCTCCCTGGGGACTCCGTTTACTTTGCCTCCAAGTGCCACAACAACATTTCTGAGTGCCCTGTCATTCATATCAAGCACACGTTTCCAAACTATATTTGTAACATCAATATCAAGCTCATTACCCTGATGTATATGATTGTCAATCATTGCCGACAAAAGATTATTTGCAGCTGTTATTGCATGCATATCTCCGGTAAAATGAAGGTTTATGTCCTCCATGGGAACAACCTGACTGTAACCGCCGCCGGCCGCACCCCCCTTAACACCCATAACAGGACCTAAAGAAGGTTCTCTTAATGCTAGAACACATTTTTTGCCGATAAGCGACATAGCATCACCCAGTCCTACAGTTGTTGTTGTTTTACCTTCACCTGCAGGGGTAGGATTTATCGCAGTAACAAGAATCAGTTTTCCCTTTTTATTTTTTTCTGCCTGCTTTATAAAATTACCGGAAATCTTAGCTTTATATTTCCCGTAAAACTCCAATTCATCTTCCGGTATTCCGATAGAAGCGGCAACATCTTTAATATGGTTCATTTTTGCAGCCTGTGCAATTTCAATATCTGTAAGCATACAATCTCTCCTTCTGTCCAGATTAAAAAACAATAAAGGCTATACCATAAATACGACACAGAGTCAATACCCCTCTATCATACGGCACAGCCCGAACAATCTGAATTATGTATTATTTGTTGTTAAAATAATTTCTGTCATCCGAAACCTTTTTCAACAGCATTTCCAGACGACGTTCAACATCGCCCAATATATCGTCTGCATACTGGTCGCTGTCGGTAATTAGTTTTGATGATTGTGCTTTTGCATCTTCAACAAGTTTGGTTGCATATTCCTGAGCCTGTTTTGTTATTTCATTCTCGTCAACCATCTGAATCATTTTTGCTTCCGCAGTCTTTATCATAGAATCGGCTCTTGCCTCTGCTTCAGACAAAATTCTTTGTCTTTCCTCTTTTACCCACTTAGCTTCCTTAACTTCATCCGGATATGATAAACGCATTTCCTGAATATAATCCAATATGTCTTCCTTATCCAAAAGAATTTTTCCGCTCAAAGGTACAGTAGGCGCCTTTTCAACATTTTCCTCCATCAAATTAATGATTTCCATTATATCCATGTTCAAAACTCCTCACTTTTTATTAAAATTTCTTCATAATTTTATCGGCTATTCCCTCCGGGACAAGCCCCTCAAGCTGTCCATGATATTTTGCCACTTCCTTTACCATGCTTGAGCTGATATAAGAGAACTTACTGTCCGTCATCATAAAAACGGTTTCATATTCCGGATTCAAAGCCTTATTTAAAAGTGCCATCTGAAATTCATACTCAAAATCCGCAACCGTTCGTAATCCCTTTATAATTACCGTTGCAAAATTCTGTTTTGCAAAATCTACCAGCAAGCCACTGAAAACATCACAAGATACATTGTCTATATCACGGGTTGTTTCAATAATCATTTCTCTTCTTTCCTCTGCAGTAAAAATAGGATTTTTACTTGCATTGTTCAGAACTCCGACAATAACCTTGTCATATAATCTTGATGCCCTCTTTATAATATCAAGATGTCCGTTGGTAATCGGGTCAAAACTACCGGGATATACCGCTATTCTCATCAGTCTACACCTCTTTGATAAATTGTAATGTAGCTTCTTCCGTATTTTCTCTGCTTTAATATTTCAATCCCGTCAAACTCACCGTGTTCATCTATAAAATCACTTTCCAAAACAATTATTCCGTCTTTACACAGTATGTCCGACCCGATAATTCCATCAATAATGGGTCTGATAAACCCTTTATTGTATGGAGGATCCAAAAAAATTATGTCAAAACTCTCTTTGCATTCTTTTAAAAAGTCCTCGGCAAAAACTTTTTTTACAGTCACTCTGTCTGTAAACATCAATTTTTCCGCATTCTTTTTTATTAGATTTATGGAATTTGTGTCTTTATCACAGATCACGGCTTTTCTTGCTCCTCTGCTTATTGCTTCAAAACTCAAAGCTCCGCTTCCGCCGAACAAATCCAGCACATTTGCATCATATATAAAATCCATAATAAGATTAAACATGGACTCTCTGACACGATCTGTTGTGGGCCGTATATCCATTCCGTTAAATTCAAATAATTTCTGTCCTTTTCTGGAACCGGATATAATTCTCAAAGCCGTCACCCTTCCTAAAAGAGAAAGACTACTCCTCTACATTACATATTATATATTTTAACTTAAATATTTCAAATCGTCAACCATATTTACAAAAAAAATTGCAAAAATATCAAAAAAATTAATATTTTATGGGATAAATAAATAAAATGTCGCAAATTGTACATATTATTTGTAAAAAAAACGCTGTTACGTCAATTTGACGCTATGTCTTCTTGAAACAAATTTTTAATTTTTTCTGCCAGCAGTGTATTCTTACTTAACAGATTATTATTGTTATCAACAATTGTTTTGGCAGCTTTCTGAGCATTTTTCAATATTTTCATATCGGAAAACAAATTTGCAATTTTTAATTCCGGCAATCCATGCTGTCGGGTACCGAAAAAATCTCCCGGTCCTCTGAGTTTAAGATCTTCCTCCGATACATAAAATCCGTCATTTGATGTACACATTATTTCCATTCTTTTTTTTATTATTTCATTGCTTCCATGGGCAAACAATATACAAAATGCCTGATTTTGTCCTCTTCCCACTCTACCCCTTAACTGATGAAGCTGGGAAAGTCCGAAACGTTCTGCATTTTCTATTATCATAATATTTGAATTTGGTACATTTACTCCAACCTCTATAACTGTTGTTGATACAAGAATATTAATTTCACCGCGGGCAAACCGGGTCATTATTTCATCTTTTTCCTGCGGTTTCATCTTCCCATGTATAAGCCCTACAACATAATTATAAAAAATCCTCTGCATCTTCTGATGTATCTGAACCGCATTTTTAAGATCGTTTTTACTTGTTTCCTCAATTAACGGGCAAACCACATAACACTGCATACCTTCTTTTAAATTCTTTTCAAGAAAAAGATATATCCTTTTTCGCATATCTTCTCCCACAGCATAGGTTTTTACCGGAATTCTTCCCGGCGGCAGTTCATCTATAACCGAAATATCAAGATCACCGTATAGAATCAGTGCAAGTGTTCTGGGAATCGGCGTTGCAGTCATAATTAATGTATGTACATCTTCACCTTTCGCAGAAAGCTTTGCTCGCTGTTTAACTCCAAAACGATGTTGTTCGTCTGCTATAACCAGTCCAAGTTTTGCATATTCCACTCCCTCGGAAATAAGTGCGTGCGTTCCTATGATAATATCATATTTTTGCTGTTTTATGTCTTCATACAATGCTTTTTTCTTTTTGGTTGAAGATGTAAGCAGACATATTTTTATATCTGTTTTTTCAAAAAATCCGCAAAATGACTTATAATGCTGTCCGGCAAGTATCTCTGTAGGTGCCATAATGGCAGCCTGATAACCGTTTTTCACCGCAACATACATTGCCGCCGCTGCAACCGCTGTTTTTCCCGAACCTACATCTCCCTGTATAAGTCTGTTCATTGGTATATCTTTTTTAAAATCAGACATAATATCCCAACACGCATTTTTTTGTGCTCCCGTCATCTCAAACGGCAGCAGTTTTAAAAAATCATATACACACTCCGTATTTTCAAAAGGTTTTCTCCTGATTTGTTTTAATGTTTCTTTCCTGCACAGCAATGCGGTTTGCAGGATAAACAATTCTTCAAAAACAAGTCTGTTTCTTGCTCTTTCAAAAGCCTCGAAAGAATTGGGAAAATGTATATTTTTAATTGCATGATTTATATCACACAGATTATATTCGTCCATTATTCCTTGAGGCAGATATTCTTCAAATTTTCCGCACTTTTCAAGAGCTTCGCTCATTATTTTCTGTATAAATTTCTGCGTAAGATTCCCCCACAACGGATATATGGGAATAATCTTTCCCGTAAATTTTTCCTTTCCTACCGGTTCATATACCGGTGTAAGCATTTCCTTTTTTGACGAATTGGGATTTATCCTGCCATAAAAATAATAATGATCTCCTTTTTTAAATATCCTTTTAACAAAATTACAATTATACCATGTAACATTCATTATTCCGGTATCATCGCCCACAGTCATTGTATACAGGGTCATATTCTTTCTTATTCTTGTTTCCTTTATTCCTGTCACAATTACCGCTTTTATCAATATTTCTTCTCCCGGACAGCAATCGGTAATATTTTTTCGAAAGCTTCTGTCTTCATAATTCCGCGGAAAAAAATACAGCAAATCCTCTACGGTATTTATTCCCTTTTTTTCGAGCAATTTTGCCCTTATATCTCCTACTCCGCTTAAACTCCGAATCTCCATGCATATTAATCCTCCATTCCGCCGCAGATGCGGCGGCACAAATCCTAACGTGGAAAAGAAGCAAGCAGATTGCCGTTTTGAGGGACGACGGTGTATGTGTATACTCCGAGTCGCGAAAAACGGTGAGATGCGCAGCTTATTT
>CASFSH010000056.1 GCA_949297205.1 uncultured Bacillota bacterium
CGAAACAATGTTACAAAACCACCGTTTTTTATGTAAAACTGTAACACCGCGAAAAATGTTACAGTTTTACACGATTATTGCCGTTTTTCCGATTGTAACAATGCTCCTGTTACAAAAATTATTCTTCATCTTTTACGAACCCTCGTTGCTGTCCGTACTCTCCGAAACGGAGCGGATGTTCGTTCTTTTTCCAACCGGGAGTAGCGGCGATTATAGCGTTAATCTCTCTTGTATCAGAGTTTCGCATTTCCTTCAAACTGCCACCTAAAGCCTCACACCAAACCTCCAAAGCACACACTCTGTCGCGAGGTATGATATTAATATCACCCTGCACCGATCCGGCCCAGAACATTCTGCGCTTGTCAAGCGTCCACGTTTTCCAGTCCTCAGGTACGCCCTGTTCAATAAATTCTCTTACGATTCCTTCACGGCTCGATACTTCGCGGTGTTCTTCCTGCTTGCGCCTTGCTTCTTCTTCAATAGCACCGGACAGATACAAAGGCTCTCCTAACTGCCAGTACATATACGCCTCTGCCCATAATTGATTAATTTCATTATCTGTAAGGTCTTGCCACACGTTTTTGGTATGTCTGACTTCTCCGGTATTGATAGGCCAAAAGCGTCTGTTTCCGGTTGTGTCCTGAAGGAAGTCAGAAGTATTAGTAGTACCAAAGAATATACACGACCTCGGTATCTCTTTAACATTCCTACCGTATGCCGCACGGAAACGGTCGGCACGGAGTGATAAGAACTGTTTTATTCTGCTGACATCAGTCTTTCTGAAAGCGTCAAGCTCTGATACCTCAACAATCCAAACACCCTGTAACAGCTCCGATGCTTCTTTTCCTTCAAACGTCCTTATGCTGTCATTAAACCAACCGTGGCTCATTCTGTCGAGTATCGTGCTTTTACCGATACCCTGCGGACCGACTAAAATCACCATATTATCATACTTACAACCGGGCGTCATAGCACGCGCTACCGCCGCCACAAAGGCTTTACGGGTAACGGCTCTGTTGTATGCCGTGTCCTTTGCACCGAGGTAGTCAATAAACAATGTATCTAATCTTGGGGTGCCGTCCCATTGCCCTTTAATGTCTTTAAGATAGTTTTGAACCTCATTAAATGCGAAGTTGTTTGAATGTAAGGATAATGCACCGTCAATTTTCCCGTTGCCGGTTATCCTGTACACTTTTTCCATATACCAGTAAAGACCTTGGTTGTCGTTATCATCCCACAATCGCCGCTTTGCACGCTTGTCCCATGGTAAGGCTCCTAATACCTCACCACGTGAGGCAAACTCATTCAGCGCAAATTTGCCTTTTAAGAGCGGATCGTGTTCTAATATGATTAGTACATTATTGATTGTCGCCTTAACAGCTCCGGTCTGACTGTTTAGTTCTAACAATGACTGCCAGTTCGTCATATCCTCCGATGTTTCGGCAGTTATTCCTTCAAAATCTTTTGCTGCTGATTCGTACCGTTCCTGTGCTATAAGTGACGATACGTCCGGCAAACTAAGGGCATACTCACACATGGCGTTGTATGACGGTAGTTTCACTACCGGAGTCCCTGCCTGTGCCTCGTCGTCTGTATCTGCGTATTTGTGCATTCGTACAAGGTCGAAAGTATTTACAAGCTTACCTGAACACGGATCAGTTGCATGATGGCTGTATAGGAACTTACCGTTTTCGTAAACTACTGCACCGCCTGTGGTAGAGCCGGATATATATGTATATCGTCCGGGCATACTGTCAACAGCTTCGTATATACCGGGAATGAGCTCATCCATTGCACGGTACACGTCATACGTTCGGCAGAACGCACCTACGATACCGCCTTTAGCTTCCGGATCACCTTGCTTTACCGCTAACTTTGTAAACTGCGCCTGTCCCGGCAGTGCCGGCCATGTTGTCATATCGTGCCAATCCGTATACTGTGCCAGTATACCGTCTGCGCTCGCAAAGCCTTTGTCGCCGACAATATATACATATTGACTGTCAGCACAACAGCTTGGCCAGTACATAAGCCTTGACACTTCAAAGGTCGTGGGATCGGCAAACTCTAACCCTATGTATTCGCCTAATTTTCGTGCTATCGGTTCGTATTCTTCTGCAGTCGCTGTACGGTCAAGCGGTATCAGAACACGAAGCCTCGGCGCAGACGGCTGATGTTTTCTTGTGCTGTACACACAGTACCCACAGCCTAACGCATCAACCCTGCGGAGAATATCATCAGTACCACCGGCAGGAATATTGTCAAGATCAAGCGTTACAACGTCCCTGCCTTTTACATTATTCGCTTTTCTTCTGGTACCGTTTAATTCACCGCCTACAAAACCGCCGATGTCCTTCAGCTCGTCCTGTTGACCTTTCTTGTAGCTCATATACTCCGCAAGCGATTCCGTACCTCTTGCAGGTGTTTTCAGCTTCTCCCATAGCTCCGACACGAACAATGTATCAGTTGTCCACATCGTCGCCCTTCTGTTACTTCCGACCGATATTTTTATCTCTCTGTCGTTTTGCATAAATTATTACTCCTCGTTTTATGTTCTTGCCGCATTACTTTTCATCTTCCCAGTTAATCACAATTCGGATAATTTCAAAAATTGCTTTTATGGTTTTGTCATTATTCGATCCAGACCATTTCTCATATTTTCCGTATAACGGCATAGAACCTGCTTCAAAGCACTCTTTCATAAATTCAAGTGATAAAATATTTTCTGCCGCGGGCATTTCGCCGTTTTCTTCAAGTTCATAACAAACTTTGTCGGCAATTATCTGTTTTACTGCGTCTTCTGTACTGATATCATTTCTCAGATAATGCTTTCGCAGGTTATCAATATATAACAACTTGTCATGGTGTGTATAATCGCCATTAGTTCCTTCGGTGAACCTTTTAAAACTTTCTTTTACCCTACTTTCAAAATCTTTCGGCAAGCACAGCGTTTCTATCGTTTCAACATATGGCAATTTAATTTTCATTTTCCTTCATCTCCTTTAGCTTCCTTACAGCCTCTTCCTGCGTAAACACGACTTTGTGTCCAATGTCACTTTCACAAAAACACCGTCCAATCTGTGTAACAAATATCAATTCCATGTCCTCTGAAAATGTCTTTATTTCAGAAATTTGTGTTTTAATAGGTTTCTCCGGAACGCTATACCCGCTCTTTATAAAATACACCAGGTCACCGATTTTGCACGGTAGCTTAATATAATTTGTTTTCGCTTCAAACCCCTGACAATGTTTCGACGCGTCTTTATAATACGTCAGCTTCTTCAAATCTGCCCAGGCGCTGCAACCCTCATAATAAATACAACTTTTACAGTTCATTTTGTATTCTCCTTATCTTCTGTCGGCAAAAACAAAGTGTTTATTTCTTCAGCCGACGGCAATTTAATTTTCATTTTCTTTCAGCTCCTTTAATCCTTAATCGATCGTTTTTATCAAACACATATTCATGTCCGGTTAGGATTTCCAAAACATCCGTCATTGCTTCAACTCGACCGAGCATTTCAAGATGGAATGGATTATTTGTATTGCCTATATTCTTATAAAATTTATACATTTCGTTTTTGATTAGTTCGATTTCTTTTTTAATATCAGTCTATTAAGAGCTTTTATCATAGTATATCCATCCATTATTCAGCTGTTCGGAATTACCGAACATCTTACCAACCTTCTTTTTCAAGGCACTCATCGCACACATCGTTCCATTCTCCGTCTATTTTTCTGCTTTTCCAACCGATTTCCTTTTTAGCTTCAACAGCTTCATAAAAACCGAAAAAGCTTTCCGGATATTCTTCACCACATAAATCACAAGTTAAAACATACTCATCACCGAATCTGTCAATCATATCTTTTCGACCTCACTTTCTCAAATGGAATGACCTTTACTTCATACCGCCACTTTCTCGCATCGTCACTGATAAGGTAAAACAACCTTGCTTCTGCAAGTGCAGGCGAATCCTCTTGAATATTAAATTGAAATTCTTTTTTAATCGAGTTCCAAATGCCATATTTTCTTCCCGGTCGTCCTCGGTGATATTCTCCTCGTTTCATCTTCATTCCTTACCTCCACTTCAAAACTCGCTTATCTCTGATTCATGCCGCAAATTTATCATCTGTACTGTTTTTCTTGCTTGTCTGTACCCTTTCATCCCTGTTTGTACTGTCAGACCCTCCGCATGCTAAGCTGTACGCTTCTTCCTTTAATTCTTCAAGCTGTTTAAGCTCTTTTTCCATTGTTCGCGACCTGTCCAGCCACTCCTTAACCGTCAATACGACCACCTCAATTAATGTGTATTATATTATCATGTCATATTTATTATATTTTAATTCGAATTTACTCTGTATAAATGTTAAAATGAAAATGTACAAAATCGCCGACTCACAATGTACACTTCTGGCAAGTCGCTTTTGAATAGAGTATACTCTATTCGGGAGTGATGAAAATGAATTACAGAAAAGACATTTATGAGAAGGTGAATTTTATGCTT
>CASFSH010000057.1 GCA_949297205.1 uncultured Bacillota bacterium
ACATTTTATAGGTATATATTCCGGTTATGTTTTCAAAAATACACCGTCTTATATCACAATCCTTTTTTTTGCCATTGCGGTATACCTTTCTTCCTGCCAAAAGTCTTATTTCGTTGTTATCTCCCTTAATGTTTTCAACAAGAATATCTTCAATATCTCCGTTGGTCACACTGGAAGAATACCAATCCCATGCCAAAATTGCAACCATATCATCACCGAGCCCAACACCGTCGAGGTTGCTGATTATTCCGAATCTTGCGGGACCGTCAATATGGATTCCGTCCTTTTCAAATTTATCGAATTTAATATTGTCCACATAAAAGTTTGTGCAGTTACTTATCATAACAGCGTATGATGTTCCGCGTGAAAAAGTTGCGTTGGTAACATTTACATAGCGTACATTTGAAAAGCCTATTTCGGCGAATCCCCCGACAATTGTTCCTAAATTGTCCATTCTTAAAGGGTTGTTGTCGGGTGCTGCCCAAATTCCTCCCGTTACGGTAATATATTCATCGGGATTTACCTGTTCGGTATATGCATGTCCGCCGGGAATCATATTTCTGTTTCTGAGCATACATACATTGGTATGTTCTTTGAGTCTTATTATTTGTTTTTCATCAACCTTCAGATTAGTATGCGAATCCATAAAAATTGTGCCGTCAATTATAATTTCATGCCCCATATAGGGAATGTATACATTTTTATTTTTATCAAGAGCTGTCTGAATTGCCCTTGTCCATATATTATCTGTAACCAACATTTCGTATTCCTTGATATTTACGAAATCAAGTGACGAGGTGTCAATAACTTTTACCGTTTCTTTTATCTTTGCTTTTATTTGTTCTTTCATTTTATCTTTGCTCCTTTAACATATATTTTATTATTTACTTTCTTGTTTTAAAATTCGGGAATATAAACTTTTGAATCATCTTTCCATGTAACACGTTTTATACATAAATTTTTAAATTTAAGCTTACTGCAATATGCTTCAAATCCGATTTTCCCGTATTTGTTATTGTCAATGGGATTGGGATCGGTTACTTCAAGAACCAATTTGTCATTTACCACCACGAAAATATGTCCATATATATCACCCACTGCCATATGATATATTTTCCCCGGCTCAAAATCGAAAAGCTGTGTGCCGACATTTAGCTTGTATTCCGGGGATTTTTCAAATCCTACCTTACCGTCCCACCAGCCTTGAAGCCCCGCAACGTATGCAATATCACGGGTGTTGGTTTCCTCATTCCAGCTGCCGTGCCACATAACGTTTATGTCATGTGTGCAGGGAAGAATTGTTTGTGCATCAAACTCCATCATAATAGGACCAAAGTAGTCGCTTTTTGAAATTACCATGGCAGCAAAATTTGTTCTGTTTTCACCAATAAGCCAGCCGTCTTCTACATACCATTTGCCCGCTTTTATTTCAAAATCTTCCCAAAGCGATTCTTTACTGAAAGGTTTGTTATACAAAACATCCATTTCTTCCGGAAAAAGCTGTTTTTTCATTAATTGAATCATAAAATATTCTCCTTTAAGTTTTATTGTAACAGAATAAAGTCATAGCATTAAACGTTTAATCAGTTTATGAATAAAATGCAGTCACTTTCAGTTTCAACTCATCTGTACAAGTTGATTATACAATACAAATAAAAATTAGTCAAGTATAAATATTGCATTTTTTTAAAAAATGATTTATAATGTTTAATATGGTATTACTTTGGAGGTATATATATGATAGACAGAAGCAATGATGTGCCTGTATATCTTCAATTAGCAGAAGAAATCAGAGGCATGATTACAAATGGTATAATAAAGCCGGGAGACAAGCTTATGAGTGAAAGTGAAATGACGAGAGAGTATAATGTAGCTCGTCTGACAGTAAGAGAAGCTCTTTCGGTGTTGGTAAATGAAGATTTAATTGAGAAAAAACACGGAAAGGGAACGTTTTGCAAAAACACACAAAAAGGGCTCTCAATAGATGTTCTGCTTGATATGACCGATTATTATTTTATTCCCTATTATATTAGGTCTATAAGTGGGGTGTTCGATAAAAACGGTGCTGATTTTATTGTCGGTGACACAAAAAATTCGTGGAAAGAAATTGTAAAGCTTTTAACTAAGATTTTGCAAAAGGGCTCGGACGGTGTAATAGTTCAGGCAAGCCCTGAAAAAGATTTTGATAAAACCCAAATTGAAAACATATTCAGACAATTTGAAGAAAAACACATTCCGTTGATTCAAATAGATACCGATTATGGGATTGCGGGACAATCCTATGTTATTATGGATGAAGAAAAAATAGGAATTTTTGCAGGAGAATATTTTCTGCGATACGGTCACAGTAAAACTGCAATTATATATATGCCCGACAACAGAGTATCGGACATGAGAATGAAATACTTCAAAACAATGTTTGAAAATGTAACGGAAATTGAATTCAATTCCGAATTGAAAAAAAATATAAAAGCTGCATACGAAAGCGGTGTGACAGGCTTCTTCTGTTACAGTGATTATGTTTCAAAGGAATGTGTTGATGCGTTAAGTGAATTGAATCTGGCTATTCCGGATGATATATCTTTAATCAGTGTAGACGATACGCTTATTTCCAAAATATATAAGCTTACATCAATAACTCATGCTAAGGAAAAAATAGGAGAATTTGCGGCAAAGGCAATTATAGAAAGAACATCACCGATTAAAAAGATTTTTGCACCCGGAATTTCGGAACGTGATTCGGTAAAGAGGATAAAATAAAGAAGAAAGCAAAAGAGGGGACGTATGAAACTTTTTCTGTAAATTCACCTTTTGCAACATTTTAGTAAATTCACGGTAGAAACTCGGCTCTGCGTAAAATGTTGTGTAAGCAATATCTGACAACCTTCGACAAGGTGAAAATTACAGGTATAAGCTTAATTAAATCTGTTAATAATAACTATTGGCTTTTACCTCAAGACAGGATACGGCAACGCTGAGGAGCGACCGGAGCGGTCTTGCGGATTTTGCACTAAAACG
>CASFSH010000058.1 GCA_949297205.1 uncultured Bacillota bacterium
CTCCATTCCGCCGCAGATGCGGCGGCACAAATCCTAACGTGGAAAAGAAGCAAGCAGATTGCCGTTTTGAGGGACGACGGTGTATGTGTATACTCCGAGTCGCGAAAAACGGTGAGATGCGCAGCTTATTTTTCACGTTAATTAAAAAATATAAATTAAAGCAGCATATATTGCAGAAAAAACAAATAATACAACATGAATATACATTAATCTGCGAATATTTTCAAATTTTCCTTCTTCCTGCCATGCCTTTATTGTTTTAAGAATACATACTGCCGCCCCGCATACTATTGTGGGGAAAAAGAATATTCCGAGCAAATAACTGTACTTTGTTTCGGATATCAGCGCCATAACAAGAAAAAAATATCCCAATCCGCTTAATAACGAAAAAATCAATCCTCCGTATTTTGTGTTTAATATTTTATCCATTGTTATGCCTCCATCCTGCGTCCGGTACAAAACCCGAATTTACTTTTTACATGAAAGAGCCGCACCCACAATTCCTGCATCATTATATAGTGTAGCAATGCTTAACTCTGTTTTTTCAAGATATTTATTATATTCATGCTTATTACAATAGTCTTTTATAGGATTCAGAAGATAATCTCCCTCTCTGCTTATTCCGCCCCCTATAACTATCTTTTCCGGCTGAAAAATATTAATAATACTTACAAGTCCTGAAGCAACATATTCAATATACTGTTTTACAACCTCATTCCCTGCTTTATCGCCTGCTTTTGCAGCGGCAAATGCAGTTCTTCCGTTAACCTTTCCGTCTTTTGCGGCAATTTCATTCATTTTTGAATCCGGATATTTTTCCATTGCTTCTTTTGTTTGTCTTATAAGTGCAGTAACGGAAGCATATGCCTCCCAGCAGCCGATATTGCCGCAGTTACAGGGTATTCCGTTATGTACCAAAGTGATATGTCCCAATTCTCCTCCTGCACCGTTAAATCCGCTGTATACTTTTTTATTTATTATTATTCCTCCGCCAACACCTGTACCGAGAGTAATGAAAATGAATGAATCAACATTATTTCCGTTTATCATATACTCGCCGTATGCCGCTGCATCGGCATCATTTAAGATATTAATCGGTTTATTAAAATATTTTTTCATTTCCGCAACCAATGGTGTATGTTCCATTTTTAAGTTGTTTGAAAATGCCACAACACCATTGCGTGAATCCACCGAGCCGGGGCATCCTATTCCGATACCATCAATATCTGCCATGGTAAGTCCTTCTTCAGCAACTATTTTTTCAGATAATTTTGCCATGTCGGAAACAATCTCTTTGTAATCCCTGGGGAGTAAAGTAGGTGTTGACCCACTTTTTATTATTTTTCCATCATCTGTAACAAGTCCAACAGCAATATTTGTTCCTCCAAGATCTATTCCTATATACATAAAATAACTCCTCTTTTTATATTGATATACTTTGTTTATTTTATACCATATTATAAGAAAAGTCAATTGTTTTTTATTTTTTTCTTCAATTTGTAATGTAAATATAAAATAAAATTCTAAAGTTATTTTTTTATAATATTTTCCGACGGAATCTTTGATGTAATATAAAAATAAGACAATCTGCCGGTTAAAAAGAAAAGTATTTTTGGTATTTATTATATTTTTATTAAAAATGTCTTGACTTTAGCGCATTATAATGATACAGTATTATCATAGCAAAATGAAACAATATAATAAATTACATAAATTGTACCGTACCTAAATTAAAACAGAACAGAGGAGATTTATATATGGCAAGTATGACAACATGGGAAATTGTATGTAACCTATTTGAAGGTTTTTATCAAAACGGGCTCATATTTATCCTTACGCTTATAATGGCAATACCTTTAGGACTTGTAATAACTTTCGGGTCTATGTCAAACTTTACCCCTATAAAAATATTGCCTAAGTTTCAACCTATAAAATGGGTATCAAAAACCTTTGTATGGATTATAAGAGGAACACCTCTTATGCTCCAGCTTTTTGTTGTTATGTATGCACCGGGAATGTTATTTGATATACCGATAAAGTCAAGAATGACTGCTGTTTTAATTGCCTTTGTTATTAACTATGCCGCATATTTTTCCGAAATATACAGAGGAGGAATAGAAAGCATTGCAAAAGGCCAATATGAAGCCGGTCAGGTTCTCGGAATGACAAAAAGTCAGGTATTTTTCAAGGTTATTTTATTTCAGGTTATAAAAAGAATAACACCTCCTATGAGCAATGAAATCATAACCCTTGTAAAAGATACGTCACTTGCAAGAATAGTAGGTATTGCCGAAATTATAATGAGTGCCGAAAGATTTACCAAATCAGGACTTATTTGGCCTTTATTCTCAACGGGAATATATTTCCTTCTGTTTAACGGAATACTTACATTGCTGTTCGGATATATTGAGAAAAAAATGAGTTATTACAATTAACAATTCATCGGAGGAATCTGGAATGTCTGTTTTAAAAATAGAAAATATACATAAACGGTTTGGGAAAACAGAAGTTCTCAAAGGAGTAACTTTTGAAATGAATAAAGGTGAAGTTGTCGCCATTTTAGGCAGTTCCGGAAGCGGGAAAACAACCCTTTTAAGATGCATAAATTTTTTAGAAAAAGCCGATGCAGGCAAAATCTATGTTGAGGGAGTACCGGTTTTTGATGCCCAAAGCAAAGCAAAAATTTCAGCCGGACAAATCCGCAAAAATCAGCTTAATTTCGGATTGGTTTTTCAATCATTTAATCTTTTTCCTCAATACAATGTTCTTGACAATGTAATGCTTGCACCAAAGCTTATGGCAAAAGAAAGAAAAGATTATAAAGCAAACAAGTCGGAAATACTGGCAGAAATAAAAAAAGATGCAATAGAAATGCTAACACGAGTAGGGCTTGAAGAAAAGCTCCAAAATTACCCATGTGAACTATCCGGAGGTCAGCAGCAAAGAGTTTCAATTGCACGTGCCCTCGTTTTAAAACCGAAAGTATTGTTTTTTGATGAGCCTACTTCAGCACTTGACCCCGAACTAACAGGTGAGATACTGAAAGTTATAAAAAATCTTGCAATGAATAAAACAACAATGATTATTGTAACACATGAAATCGAATTTGCAAAAAATGTAGCTGACAGAATTATATTTATGGATGACGGCGTAATTGCTGAAGACGGAACTCCCGAAGAAGTAATTGACAATCCGAAAAACAACAGAACTCGGGCATTCTTAAACAAATTTAACGAATTAAGATAAATTTTTTGTTTATCTAAACAAATTTTACAAACATACAACTTTTATTTTAATACTCTTATGTATAAAACATATAATATTTAAAAAATTTATTGACAAAAATCAGGATTTGATTCATAATATATATAATTTAATATCTAAAAGCAATGATAAAGAGAAGTAGCATAAGAATTCGTTTTTAGTGAGTATGGGATAGTGTGAACCATATAACAGAGCTTATGTGAATAACACTTTGGAGCTGCAATCCGAACGTTTGACAAATCAGTAGGTGCGTCGTTATGTCATGCGTTAATTGACAGGATCTTGATGGAGATCTGTAGAGAGATTGAAGATTTACTTCAATAATATAGGTGGTACCGCGGGTGCAGCAGCAACTCGTCCTATAATTTTAGGATAAGTATGCTGTTTTTTTGTATGTAAAACAGCATATTTTGCAATAATACTATTAAAGGAGAGATATATAATGAACAAATTTCAAATTCCGGAAAACTATAAATGCACAATGTCACTAAGACAAACTCAAAAAGCCATAAAACTTATAAAAGATACATTCCAGGTTACTCTTTCCCAGGCATTGAATCTTGACAGAATAACGGCACCTATTATTGTTACTCATGAAAGCGGAATTAACGATGACTTAAACGGCGTGGAAAGAAAAGTTGATTTTACCGTAAAAGAAATGAACGAACGCAAATGCGAAGTAGTTCAGTCCCTTGCAAAATGGAAACGAATGGCTTTGTACCGTTACGAATATGAACCCGGTTATGGTATATATACAGACATGAATGCTATCAGACGAGATGATGATGTAGATAACCTTCACTCTATTTTTGTTGATCAATGGGATTGGGAAAAAATAATAACCAGAGAAGACAGAAATATTGAATATCTTAAAAAAACCGTCAAAAAAATTGTAGAAACCGTTGCTTACACATGTGAAAAAATAAAATTGGCATATCCTCAAATCACAACTGAAATATCTCATGATGTTTTCTTTATAACCGCACAGGAACTTGAAGATATGTATCCTGATCTGACACCCAAGGAAAGAGAAAATGAAATTGTAACAGAACACAAAACTGTATTTCTCATGCAGATAGGCGGTCTTTTAAAGAGCGGAATAAAGCATGACGGAAGAGCCGCAGACTATGATGAATGGTCTTTAAACGGTGATTTGTTATTCTGGAATGATGTATTAAAATGTGCCTTTGAAGTATCTTCAATGGGTATAAGAGTTGATGCAAAATCTCTGGATGAACAGCTTAAAATATGCGGCAATGAAGAAAGAAGAAAATTCACTTATCATAAAATGATTTTGAATGATGAACTTCCTCTTACAATCGGAGGCGGAATAGGTCAGTCAAGACTTTGTATGCTTTTATTGCAAAAGGCACATATCGGCGAAGTACAGGTTTCAATCTGGCCTGACGATATGATTGAAGAATGTAAGAAAAATTCAATTATTTTACTCTAATATAAAAAAGTTTTTATCATACCGAAAAGCACTTGCGTTATTTTACTTATGCAAGTGCTTTTTTAGTCAATGTATCTTTTATTAAACTGCATTTCTGTATTCTGTAGGAGTCATTCCTGTAATTTTTACAAAATTT
>CASFSH010000059.1 GCA_949297205.1 uncultured Bacillota bacterium
TCATATCTTATATTAGAGGTTAAACAGAATTAATGTCTTTAATTCTGTGGCTACCTGTTTATAATATATGAAAGGATGTATAACAATGAGTGACAGAAATAATAACTGCTCAAGCAATTTTACGGGTAATGCCGTAAATGAAAATTGTCATACCGAAGGATTTAAAGAGGCTGTATGCATACATACAGATAAAGTGTATGACAGCTGCAGAGACAAAGATTGTCTGGAAAATATTAGGGTATACTTGACTGCGTGTGCACAAAATGTTGTTGACAGAGCAATAAGTGTTAAATGCACAAAAGCGGAGATTATCTGGGTATTTTCGGATATAGAAGCTGTACCTTTTAACAGAGGATTTTATTCAGTAGATTTAAAATATTACTTTAAAATTACTCTTGCCGTATTTACCGGTCTGGGCAGACCTACAGAAGTAGAAGGTCTTGCTGTATTTGATAAAAAGGTTATTTTGTTTGGATCAGAGGGCAATGCAAAAATATTTGCATCGAAATATAAAGAGGATGCGTTTGACTCACAATTATGGCGTAAAACAAATATGCCGAATGCAGTAGTTGAAGTAGTTGATCCTATTGCATTGGGTGCAAAGGTAGTAGATGTAAAGGATAAGGATTGCTGCTGTGACGATGATTTTGATCTTGCAAGTATTCCGGAATCCGTATGCCGTGTATTTGACGATAATTTAATTCTCGGCGGAGAGGAAAAGAGAGTATTTGTATCAATTGGAATTTTCTCTATTATAAAATTGGAAAGAAGGGTACAGCTGTTGATTCCTGCATATGATTTCTGTATCCCGCAGAAAGAATGTATAGGTGCAACCGACGATAATCCTTGTGAATTATTTGAAAGAATAAGCTTCCCTGTAGATGAATTTTTCCCGCCTGAAAAATGTGAATTTGTAGATGGAGATAATAACTGCAAACGGTGTGGCTGCTAAAAAGTATAACGATTGAATATAATACGGCATAGCTGAAAATTTATCGGCTATGCCGTGTTTTTGGTGCGCCGAGCATGGTGTTTAACTTGACGGTGAAAGTCCGTTATGATAATTTATGTTATATGCTTGTTGATGATCCGGAACTTGTACAAATGATTTTTGATAAAGTAGGTTCTTCTCTTGAAGAATACTACAGAATGGCGGTGGGTCATCCCGGGGTTGGGGCTGCAATTTCAAATGATGACTGGGGATTTTTCTCGCAAACAATGCTGTCAACTGAAGATATGAAAAAATATGTTTTACCATGGCATCAAAAAATAAGTGATGTAATACATAAAAGCGGTAAACCGGCAATTTTGCATTCATGCGGTCAGGTAGAAAAGATGATGCCTGATATATGCAAATTATATGAAGGAAAACATTCTTATGAGGATAAAATTCTTCCGGTTGAGAATGCATATGATATATATCATGATAAAATTGCAATTCTTGGCGGTATTGATCTTGATTTTGTATGTAGAAAAACTCCGCAGGAAATTTATGAAAGAAGCTGTAAAATGCTTGAAAAAACTCAAGATAAAGGCGGCTATGCACTGGGAAGCGGAAACAGTATTCCTTATTATGTTCCGTTTGAAAATTATCTTGCCATGATAAGCGCAGCTACTGTTAATTCATGATTGCTTACAAATTTATTTAAGAATATTTAATGCATGTCTGTATGATAAGATATAGGCATGTTTTTTTACTTTTTTTAAATTTTTTTAATTTATCTATTGACAAAACTGTTATAACTGTATATAATGTAAATACACAGTTATAACAGTGGGGTGATATGATGAATATATATATTGATAATAAGAGCGGAGTCCCGATTTATGATCAGATATATTCTCAGATAAAAAATCAGATTATAAGCGGTGTGTTGCAGGAAAACGAAATGCTTCCTTCAATAAGAGGATTGGCAAAGGATCTTAGAATTAGTTTTATTACAACAAAACATGCCTATGACGAACTTGAAAAGGAAGGATACATATATACGGTACCTGCAAAAGGCTGTTATGTTGCAGCAAAAAATGTAGAATTGATAAGAGAGGAAAATTTGAAAAAAATCGAGGAATATATCGAAGAAATAATAAAACTTGCAGCTTCGTGTAATCTTAACAAGGAAGAAATATTATCAATGGTCAACTTTAGTCTGGAGGAATGGAAATGAATGCGCTTGAAATAAAGAATTTAACAAAATCTTTTGATGATTTTAAACTTGATAATCTTAATCTCACATTGCCGGGTGGTTGTATAATGGGATTAATAGGAGAAAACGGTGCAGGAAAAAGTACGGTTATAAAATTGATTTTGGATATTATTCATAAGGATGGGGGAAGTATTACCATACTTGGAAAAAATAATGAAGAAAATATAAATATTACAAAAGAGGATGTTGGTGTTGTACTTGATGAAGTGGGAATCCCCGAATGTCTTAATACAGAACAAGTAGGGAAAATAATGAGATACACCTTTAAAAATTGGAATGATAAAGAGTATGACAAAATAATAAAAAAACTGTCATTACCTAAGAATAAACCTTTTGGAGAGTTTTCAAGGGGAATGAAGATGAAACTGGGTATAGCCATTGCAATGTCCCATAACAGCAAACTTCTTTTGCTGGATGAGGCTACAAACGGACTTGATCCGGTTGTGCGTGATGAAGTTATTGATATGTTTATAGATTATACCCGTGATGAAAATCATTCAATACTGATTTCATCACACATTGTCAGTGATCTGGAAAAGATATGTGATTATATTGCATTTTTGCATAAAGGAAAACTTCTTTTGTGCGAAGAAAAAGATCGGCTGCTGTCGGAATATTGTATGATTCATTACAGTATAGACCAGGCGGATAGGCCGGATGACAAATATATAAAGTTTAAGAAAATATCACCTTACGGAATTGAAGCTGTTATAAAGAGAAATATGGTTCCGCATGGCATGTCGGTAAGCCCGGTAAGTATTGAAGAGTTATTTGTATTTATGGTAAAAGGAGATGGAGAATGATGAAAGGTCTTTTTCTTAAAGATTATTATATGATGATTAAATATTGTAAATCGTTTCTTATTATTTTGATTGGATTTACTTTCTTGTCACTGCTAAGTAAAGATAATTTATTCTTTTTGTTTTATCCATGCATGATATCTGCTATGCTTCCCGTAACACTTCTCGGATATGATGAAAAAAGCAAGTGGAATGAATATGTGGGTACATTACCATACAAAAAAACAATTATTGTAAATGAAAAGTATCTTTTTGGGCTGTGTGTGCAGCTTGGTGTTTTTATATTAATTGCCATAATATGTGCTGTGAGAATGAATATTAGCAGTAATTTTGTATGGAAGGATTATATGGTACTTATTTCTATGGTTTTTGTTTTATCTTTTATATCATCTTCCATAAGCCAGCCCTTTATATATAAATTCGGTGTGGAAAAGGGACGTATAGCGTATTATATTTTGATAGGAGTGGTTTGTGCTGGAAGCGCTCTTGCATCAACAATATATGGATCCATATCAAATGTTTTTGTTAATTTCGGACTGCCGGTAATGTGTGTGGGAAGTGTTTTATTATATGTGCTGTCATGGTATTTATCGGTACGTTTTTACAATAAAAGGGAATATGGTTTTTAATAGGTAAAAACCATAAAAAAATATGTACCAGTTTGTGTATTTTTTAAATTGACAGAAGAATTTTAGCATGATATAATGTGTGCAGATAAATGTTAGGTAGAAGTTTTAACATAAAAAAATAGGGTTATACCCAATTTATTTTCGAAATTTGAAGTGTGAGGTAAAAATTAAATACCCATATTTTAAAAACAAAATACTTATGTTATGGAGGAGAACATAATGAATTATGGAATTCAACTTTTCAGCCTAAGGGATATTGCTGAAAAAAATTATGAGGAAATGTTAAAAACTGCTGCAGAGCTTGGATTTGAAAGCGTTGAAACAGCCGGTTTTTTCGAACATGATGCACATCAAATAAAGGAATGGCTTGATAAATATAATTTAAGAATTGCAGGTACACATACCTCATTGGATGAATTAGACAATGATTTTGATGGAGTAGTTAAATATCATAAAATTATTGGAAATAAAAAAATAATTATTCCATGGGCACCTTTGAAAAATAATGAAGAACTTAAAAATACAGCAGAAAGAATAAACAAGTATCAGCCTATGCTTGCTGAAAACGGAATTGAAATGGGATACCATAATCATTTTAAGGAATTTGTTCTGAATGATAACGCTGTTTATCCAATTGCATATTTAGCGGAAAAAACAAAAATAAAATTTGAAATAGATACATACTGGGCATTTGTTGCAGATCGCAATCCGATTACTGTTCTTGAAGAATACAGGGAAAAGCTTATAGGATGTATACACCTCAAAGACGGGCTCAGATATCCTGATTTTTTGGGTACTTCACTGGGAGAAGGTTCTGCTCCTGTAAGAGATATAATAGCAAAGGCAAAAGATATGAATCTTGAAATGATAGTTGAGAGTGAAGGGCTTGATCCAACAGGCAAGGAAGAGGTAGCTCGTTGTGCAGAGTTTCTAAAAGTTAACGGATAGAATACTATATTTTACAAAAGATATCGGAAAAATATGTTCGATATCTTTTTATTTTACTGAACATTAAAATATTATAAAGTAATTAATAGTAAATTTTGTAAAATCAAAGTACTTGACAATATATTTATGTTTGGTGTATAATAAAAAGAAGATAAATTATATAGGTGCATAGATAATAGCATGTTTAATTTATTTTTAATGAATTTTAAATATACATTTTTTACTGACAGACTGATTGTTTTTTTCTGTATTATGATTTATGCTGCAGAGTAGCAGCAGAATGGAGATGGAATATGAAACATTTATTGGAATATAATAAAAGAAAATTAATTCTTTTATTGACGGATTTTTTATGTATAATATTATCATGTATTGTTTCATTTTTTCTTCTTAATGTTGTGAGATTCCCTATTGAAGTCACAACTCATTTTAATCTAAGCGTACTATGCTTTGCGGTGATGTCTGTTATTTTTATGTATATTATGAAAGCTTATAAAATAGTATGGAGATATGCATATTCAAATGATTTTATTGGATGTATAATGGCTGTTGTGACCAGTGTTCTGATAGCGGTTGTTTATTTTTCCATAAGGCATCAAATGAATATGATGTTTTATTATGTCATTTCCGGAATAATGTCGATTTTAGCCGTATGTTTTATAAGAATAGTATATATCATTCTATATAAATTCATAAAAAGCAGAGCAATTAAGGAATCAAAAAACCGAGTTATGATAATAGGTGCGGGGGATGCAGGAAAACATATTTGTGATCTTATGAAGGTCAATGACAAATATAATCCGGTTGTATTCATTGATGACGATTCGGGAAAAATAGGACGAACAGTAAATGGTATAATGGTTAAAGGTAATACAAATGAAATTCCTAAAATAGTGAAGGAACTGAATGTTCATGAAATTGTACTTGCTATTCCATCAATAGACAGGGAAAATAAAAAAAGAATATTGAATATTTGTTCAGAAACTTTGTGTAAAGTAAATATTTTGCCCGATCTTGACAAGTATGTTTACAGCGAAAAGCTCCATGAACAGATGACAGAAATTAAAATTGAAGATTTACTTGGCAGAGATGTTGTTGAGTTTAATTCAAAACCTGTACGGAATATGGTTAGGGATACAGTATGCATGATTACCGGCGGAGGTGGATCAATTGGTTCTGAATTAACAAGACAGATTGCGGAAATGAAACCGAAATTATTGATTATTGTTGATATATATGAAAATAATGCATATGATATACAACAGGAATTAATGCATAAATTTGGAGATAATTTGAATTTATCGGTTCAGATTGCATCAGTCAGAGATTATGTAAAAATGAATGAACTTTTTAGTAAGTTTAAACCTCAGATAGTATTTCATGCTGCAGCACATAAACATGTCCCGTTGATGGAGACAAATCCTGAAGAAGCAGTAAAAAATAATATATTCGGGACATTGAATGTTGCAAGACTTGCGAGAGAATATGAAGCAGAGAAGTTTGTTCTGGTATCAACCGACAAAGCGGTGAATCCCACCAATATAATGGGAGCAACTAAAAGATGCTGTGAAATGATTATTGAGTGTATGGCACAATCAAAAAGTAAAACTGAATTTGTTGCTGTACGTTTTGGAAATGTGTTGGGGTCAAACGGGTCAGTCATTCCGTTATTTAAAAAGCAGATTTTGGACGGAGGTCCTGTAACCGTAACAGATCCAAAAATAATACGATACTTTATGACGATTCCGGAAGCGGCATCACTTATTCTGCAAGCTTCAACCATGGCAAGGGGCGGAGAAATATTTATTCTTGACATGGGTGATCCTGTAAAGATTCTTGACCTGGCTGAAAATCTTATTCGTTTACATGGATATGAGCCTTATAAAGACATAGATATAGTTTTTACAGGATTAAGACCGGGAGAAAAGCTTTACGAAGAATTGTTGATGAATGAAGAAGGAATTAAAAATACTGCAAACAATAAAATATTTATCGGAAAGCAGATAAATATAAATGAAGAAATATTTTTTGCCAATCTTGATAAACTTGAGATTGCAGCAAAAAAGAATGACAAAGGAGAAGTGGAACGTATGCTTCATATTATTGTGCCTACTTTTATACGCAACAATCAAGAAACAGGAGAAAATAAAGAAGCTATTGTAAAGTAGTTATAAATATAATATCAATAAAAGCTGCTGTGTTAATAATTGATTACTGTAGAAAAATTTGCGGTACAATTATTAAATAGCAGCTTTTTTATTTATAAGGATTGAGGCAGTTTTCCGATATATTTTTATTGATTTAAATCCTCGGTCTGTTCATTTTCTTTATCTACCAGTTCTAATTTGCTGATGGACACTTCATAAGCTGTTTTTGTAACAACTTCATCTTCTGAAATTTTTTTCTGATATTCACGCGATTGAATTCTGCCCCATACTTTAACATTATCTCCTACCTTAAAACCTTTGCAGAAACGTGCATTTCTGCCCCAGGCAATTACAGGTATGTAATCCGATTTATTATAAGTACGGTTTACTGCAAGCAAAATATCTGTTATTTCACGGCCAAATGGTGTTGTTCTATATACGGGTGTTTTACATACGTAACCATTCAGATACAATGAATTTGGATTTTTGCATAAATCGGGATCTGCAAGTGCAACGTCTTTCGCAAACACCGTTAAAATAAGTTTGTTGCCTGTTTCTTCGTAACTGTTATAAGAGCGGAATTGTCCTGTGATTTCCAGAAAATCACCTGATTTAAAAGGTGAATCTGCCAGAAGACGATCTGAAATCATAACTTTTATTCTGTCGCTTGCGCCTGATAGTCTGGGTATCCTCAACGTAAAGGTATAAAATCCTTCTCCGTATATCTCATGATTAAACTTTAATTCATCTTCAACAACACCGCATACCTGAGCGAGATTGTTGTTGGTATAGTTTTCCATATTTACGCCTCCTTAAATTGTGCTGACAATCTGATACACGTTTCAATTCAATCTGTCAGCATTTGTAGTTATAGATTATTTTATTCTTCGGCATTCTTAAATATGCTAAATTTTCACTGTATGTTCATATATGATATCACACACCAGTCCACATATAATTGCCGGAATCAAATTTTGAATATCAGATTGTTGTTCAGAACTGACAAGAAGTTCTCCAATATATATATTATTTGAAAATATACCGCAAAAAGGACGGCTGATATAAAGTAGAATATCAATGCTTGTATCATTATAGCTGATTGACGAAACAGTTACCGCACTGTTGCGGTCAAAACCGTAATCAATTGCATTTGGGTGTGTGAGTGCAGGCAGATACCCATTGTCCGTGTTATATATCAATATGGTTTTTTCAGTTATGCATTTGATTAAATCAAGAGTCACTATTTTTTGATTCTTGGCATTGTCAAGAATTAGTATATCAAGACATACTGGGTAAATATTTCTTACATCAAAAACAATTATGCAATAATCTATTCCTGAACGTTCAAATAGAGCTAATTTTTTTTTTGTTTGAATTGAATTGTCATTTACTGCACTTACATATCCTGCGGAATGAATTATATTTTTAAGTGCTGTTTTTATCTGAACTGAATTATCAGGTGCAAGTATACCTATAGTGATCATATTTATTCTCCGTTTAAGGTAATTTATAATATTGCAATGTATTTTTATAAAATATATTATTGCTTAAAATTGTATTATTATTCAAAAGTAAAGGTATATAAATTTTTTTTATTTCATATATTCAAAGAGAAAGGATGATGCATATGAAAAAAATTTTGGCAGCTGTATTAGTTGTGATATTTGTTACAGCGGGTATTCCGTTTTTAATTATATCATCATTTGTCTCGAAAGACAATACCGGACAAAACATTGAAGAAACAATAGAGACAATTCCTGTCTATATTGCCGAAGAGGACAGGGTTGAGGAAATGAATGTAAATCAGTATTTAAAGGAAGTAGTAGCGGCAGAAATGCCTGCGGAATTTTATCCCGAGGCATTAAGGGCACAGGCAATTGCTGCAAGGACATATCTTATAAATAGAATTAATGCGTATAGAGTTTCAGGTATACCCGAAGAACATAAAGGTGCATATATATGTACCGATGCAACTCACTGTAAGTCATGGATAAGTGAAGAAAAAAGGCGTGAAATGTGGGATGCTGATAAGGCAGATGAATATTGGCAGAAAATATCAGATGCGGTAGAAAGTACAGGAAGATTAATCGTTACATATAATGATGAACCTATATCGGCAGTATTTCATTCAACATCATCAGGATTTACAGAGAATGCAAAAGATGTTTGGGGAGGAGATGTGGCTTATCTTGTCAGTGTTAAAAGTGAAGGAGATGATCAATCTCCACGTTTTCAGGATGAAAAAAATTATACAATAGATGAGTTTAAAAAAATTGCTGAAGAAAAAATTGAAGGGGTTAATTGGGATAATTATATTATAGGAGATATAACGAGAAGTGATGCGGGAGGAATAATGTCAATTGATATCGGAGGTGTTGCAGTTAAAGGTACAGATTTTAGGTTTATGTATGATTTACGTTCAACTAATATACAAATAGAACAGAATGAAAATAATATAAAAATTACAACAAAGGGATATGGTCATGGCGTGGGAATGAGCCAGTATGGTGCAAATTATCTTGCATCAATCGGAAAAAACTATGAAGATATATTGAAGACTTATTATACAGGGGTGAAAATTTCCGAATGTGAAAGCTTTGCTTTAAACTGATGTATAAATCATATATAAAATGTAAATAATAGCATTTGAAAATATATTTTAAAGAACTGAAGGGAGAAAAATATGAAGGAACTTAAAGGAAGCAAAACAGAACAAAATCTTATGACAGCATTTAGTGGTGAATCTCAGGCACGAAACAAATATACTTTTTTTTCCGAGAAAGCAAAAGAAGACGGGTATGAACAAATTGCAGAAATTTTTTCGGAAACGGCTGCAAACGAAAAAGTGCATGCACAATTATGGTTTGAATATTTAAACGGAGGTAAGGCTTCAACGGAGTATAATTTATTTGCGGCGGCAGAAGGTGAAAACTATGAGTGGACACAAATGTATGCTGAATTTGCAAAGACCGCAAAAGAAGAGGGATTTGACGAAATAGCAGCAAAATTTGAGCTTGTGGGTAAAGTGGAAAAAGAACATGAGCAAAGGTATCGTAAATTATTGGATAATGTAAAAGACGGGATTGTGTTTTCAAAGGATGGAGATACCATGTGGATTTGTATGAACTGTGGATATGTACATTTCGGAAAGCAAGCGCCTCAGATTTGTGCTGTTTGTAAAAAACCACAGTCCTACTTTAAGATAAAAAATGATAATTATTAATTTCTGAATATTCATACAGCCGTAAAGATATTAATTTGTTTTATATTTACGGCTGTTTTTTTATGTTTACCAAAGTCTATATTTTTTGCCTAAAATCTACATAAAAACTGCTGTAACCGCATAATCGTACAATTTACAAAAACGTAACAAATTCATATTTAAAAATTCACATTAATATAGTATGATTATGATATAAAAAAAATAAAGGGGCGTGGCAAGTATGACCGATAAAATTTTTGATAATGATAATACCAATCAGCCGGAAATACCACAAGAGGATACACAGAATAATACACCGGATATTGAAATAGCAGCCGAAGAATCACAATCCGTACCGGAACGGGAAGAACAGAATATTTATTATGAACAACCCGGTCAAAAACCTGAAGAAGAATATTATACCGTTCCGGTAGAAAATGTTAACACGGTAAATACGGAGAATAAAAACAAACACAACAATAAAAGAAAAATTGCTTTTGTGGTTGCATGTGCAGTATTATTCGGAGTTATTGCCGGAGCAATAACTGCGGTGACCGATATTGGCCTAAGTAAGCTAATTGGTTCGAATATAAAGATTAACAGTACCGAAAGTATGTTGACAGCAAGCGAAGAAGATGAAAAGATTGAATCCGCGATTGCAGATATTACAGAAGAATGTATGCCATCTATAGTATCCATAACCAATAAAGGTGTTACCGAAGTTATGACATTTTTCGGTGCATATTCCCAGGAAAGCATAAGCAGCGGTTCCGGTATTATTATAGGAAAAAATGACAGTGAATTGTTGATAGTTACAAATTATCATGTTGTTGCAGACAGCACAGAATTGAGTGTAATATTTGCAAATCAGGAATCTGATGATATGTCAGAAGGCATAGATATTGATAATCCTGATGCATCTAATATATTACAGGCACAGATAAAGGGATATGATTCAGATAAAGATCTTGCTGTTATTTCAATAAAACTTTCCGATATACCGGCAGAAATGCTGTCACAGATAAAGGTAGCTACAATAGGAAATTCGGATAACATAAGAGCCGGCGAAAGAGTTATTGCAATAGGAAATGCTTTGGGGTACGGTACTTCTGTAACTACCGGAATTATCAGTGCAACAAGAAGAGAAGTAACTCTCGAATCGGAAACAAGCCTTGACGGAACAGTTTCAAATTATTTTATTCAGACCGATGCAGCTATTAACCCCGGTAACAGCGGCGGCGCTTTGCTTAATATGAGAGGCGAACTGATAGGTATAAATTCTGTTAAAATTGCAGCAAACGGAGTTGAAGGAATGGGTTATGCAATCCCAATTTCGGATGTAGAATCAATTATCGGAGAATTGATGGTAAGACAAACAAGAGAAGTTGTTGACGAAGATGCACAGGGTGCATTGGGAATTACCGGACAGGATGTTTCAAGCCAGATCACACAGTTATACGGAATACCTACAGGTGTATTTGTTGCAAGCGTAACAGAAGGTTCTGCAGCAGATAAGGCAGGTATTAAGAAGGGTTATATTATCACAAAATTTGATGGTTATACTGTAAAGACTATAACCGAATTACAGGAAAGACTGACTTATTATAAAGAAGGAGAAACAACAACAATTACCGTACAGGTAAGTAACGGCAGCGAATATGAGGAAAAAGAACTTGAGATAACTCTTGATAATAAGAAGAGTTTGACAGATGATACTCAGAATCAGGCAGAGGAACAGCAGCAGGAACAACAAGAACAGTCACAATGGCCGTTTAACTGATATAGATAAAAAGGAGCAGTTTCTGCTCTTTTTTATTTAATAAATTATTCTAAAAACTCAAAAATATTGATAGAAAATATAGATATTTAATGATATAATAATAAATAAAGCTTAATATAAACGTGGAGGATAAACCGATGCTGGATAAAGATTATGAAAGACTGAGAACTCTTGCATTAAAAAAAGCCGAATATGCACACTCATCTGATAATGATGAGATTTTAAAAAAATGGCATGATTTATCTGTGGGTAAAAGAGGAACACCTACTGTCAGACTGCTATGTTCAAATTTTGTGAATGAAATGATATATCCATATATGCAGTGTCAGGAAGAAACAGCAAGAAAACTTGAATTTGACCTGCTTTTTTCCATGTCGGGAAGAGAGCTGTTCAATGATGATACACCTGTGACAGATACGTTTGAAGTATCGCTTCGTATGTCAGCTTCGCCATTTGGAACAGCTCCCGATATTACGCAAGCCGAGGGTGAAAATGCAAAAGGTTTTCATATAAACCCGGTAATAAATGATTTAAAAGACGATTTTGACAAATTGTTAAACGGAAGCTTTAGTGTGGATTTTGATGGGACAAAAAAATATATTGACGTTGCAAATGAGATTTTTGGAGATATATTACCGGCAAAAATGGTTATGGGAAGTTTGACAGGGGCGCTTACAAATCCGATTGTTCATCTTATGGGTATGGAAAATTATTATTGTTCCATGTATGATTACAGCGATGAGCTTCATAAAGCTATGGACATGGCAACAAAGATATATGAAAATCTTTATGATTATCTTGAAAACAATAAACTTCTTCTTCCTACTCAAGATACTTGTCCCCTTTGCCAGGAAAGTTTTTGTTTTAACAGCGAACTGCCAATTGATGTGGCAATAAAAACTACCGATTGCTGGGGATTTTTAGAATCTCAGGAAACAACCGCTGTGTCACCTCAGACCTTCGGAGAATTTGTTTTCCCGTATCAGGACAGATTAGTAAAACGTTTCGGACTTTTATCTTACGGCTGCTGCGAAAGGGTAGACGCAATATTCCCGGACTATCTCTCAAAATGGAAAAATTTAAGAAAACTATCTGTTTCACCTTTTAATGATGAAAAGCTTGTAGGAGAATATCTGAGAGATACAAATATTGTATATTACAGTAAACCGAGAGCAGAATACCTTACTATAGAAGGACCTCTTGATGAACCTGCAATATGTGATTATTTTAAAACTATTGCAGAAAATGCAAGCGGATGTATTTTAGAGGTGGCACAGAGAGAAGCAGGGACACTTTTCCGTGATCCGGGAAGAGGGAAACGTTATGTTGAGCTGGCTAAAGATACCATAAATAGATATTGGAAGCCTTAAAATAAGGTAAAACATATAACTGAGACGTGTATTAATGCATATTTCGTAAAGCATTAATTACGTCATAGTGTAAAATAATAATTGGCAAAAAAATAAGGGAAATGGCAAAAACCA
>CASFSH010000060.1 GCA_949297205.1 uncultured Bacillota bacterium
GCATTGGTTGTCCTTATTCCGGGCAATGTAATAAAAAAAATAAGTGCGATACATTGGAATAAATAGTATATTTCTTAAGGGAATACATTTTAAACAATCGTATTCCCTATTTTTTATATATTATATACAAATATCAATATATATTTTTATATATACAAAAAAAATATTGACATAAACGGGTTACTAATGTAAACTGAACGTAAGTAAAGGTTACAACAGTAACCCCGAAATTAAGGAGGGATTTTATGGTTCAGGAAATTAATATCGCCGACACCGAATGGAAGATTATGGAGGTATTATGGAAAAACCCCATGCTTACCCTGGGCGAAATAAGAAAGGCTTTGTCTGATACCGATTGGAGCAGTTCGACAATTAAAACACTGGTACGCCGTCTGTGTCAAAAAGGAGCCATCGGTATTGATACCTCCGGTAATAAATTCAGATACTATTCAATTGCAAATGAAAAAGAATGTAAATTAAAAGAAACACACAGCCTGATTAATAAAATTTATAACGGTTCTGTTAAAATGCTGATTTCAAGCCTTATGTCTGAAAGCAGCCTTACAGAGAAAGAAACAAAACAGCTGATGGACATAATTAACAAAATAGAAGGAGGGGACAATAAATGAACTGGCTTATTGAAACAACTGTATACCTCAGTATAACTGCAATTATTTTACTTGCTTTTAAAAAACTGTTTAAAAACAAACTGTCTGCACGTGTACAATTTGTAATTTGGGGATTGCTCCTGATTCGTTTCTTAATTCCTTATCTGCCTGAAAGCAAAATGTCTGTATATAACAATATCCCGTCATATACAAGCATATCCGTACAACCAGGCAATAATACAGTTTATAATACTAAAGATAACATTGAAAATATAATGCCCCAAACAGAAATAGCCGAAAATAATTCAAATAAGCTTAATGCTGAAAATATAATGATGACAATATGGGCAATAGGGGCTGTATCTTTATTCCTATATTTTGTACTTACATATATATCATTTTTGTTTAGTTTAAAAAAATATAAAAATATAACAGACGAAGAAACTCTTGACATATTGTCCGAATGTAAAAACATCACAGGCATAAAACGAAATATTAAAATTCTTTCCGGCGGAGATACACCGCTTTTAAAAGGCATAATAAATCCTGCCATTATTCTTCCCGAAGGATATACGATTTCTGAAAAAAAGGATGTTTTTCTTCATGAACTATGCCATTTAAAGCACTTTGATATTCCATTCACATGGCTTGCGGTTATTTTCGTATGCTTTAATTGGTTCAATCCTATAATATGGTACTCATTCTTTGTATTTCGCCGTGATATTGAAGTATACTGCGATGAACGCACTTTAAAATACTCACTTGAAAAAAAAGGGTATGCAACTCTGCTTTTAAAGACCGCACTAAGAAAAAATAAATTTTTATTAGGTACAACTGCCTTTCAAAACGGTGAGAAAGAAGTACAAAGACGAATCTGCCATATTGCATACTTTAAAAAACCTACATTTATATGGTGTGCTGTGATTTTAGCTGTTGCAGCAATAATCTGCGCTGTTTGTCTTACAAACAGAGTACAAAACAAAACATATGACACAACTGCCGTAGTAACTAATGATACCAATTTATATTTAGATGAAAATTTAAATGTTCCAGCATTTAATGTCAATCAAAATGACATTGTAAGCATTATAAAAAGCAATTCGGATGAAAGTTATTATGTACAATTACCGGTTATGGAAATACCTCCTGTATGCGGATATATCAAAGCTGATGACATATCTTTCAAATCAAAAGATTTCACCAATGCCAATTATGCAGTGATTGAAAATGCCGTTGTATATAACAGCGAAAATAATGAGGATATTTATTCCCAATCGGAAAGCGGAATTATCAACATTCAGGATTACGGCAAAGATTTTGTAAAATGTTCTCTGATAGGCGGAGTTGATGATAAATATGTAAAAAAATCAGATATTGATTATGAAATATCATCAGGAGATTCTCTTTATGCTTTGACAAGTCAGTATCTTTCGGACGAATTTTTCAGAGTGTATTCACCTTACTATGAAATATTGAATTTGTATATTTCAAACTGGGAACAAGATTCAAATTCAGCAACATTTTTTTATACAATGACTCACAAAAATTTTGACAAAGATCCCGATACTGTGGAATACATTAAAGAAGCAAAAGAAAACGGCAGTACATACTATGAGCAGTTAAAAAAAGAATATCTTGAACCTAAAGAGTCTAATTACGAATTTAAAGTCATATACGAAAATGACAAACTCGAACTTTACACCAATATAGATCCGAAAGGATTTGAATGGGTACCAACAACAATTGATGATTTTATTTTGAATTAACAGAAAGGATGATATTATGAAAAAAACAGCACTTATTATTCTGTCGGCAGCAGCATTATCCATATCAACAGCTGTACAGGCAAGAGACATGCTAAAATATGTCAAATCCGATGAAGAATACGATTACGGAAGCGAATATGTATATGTTGCCTGTGAAAAATTAACAGGAAAAATCATACCTCTTTCAATAGGTCCTTTGGACGGATATTCATATGCATATCTTCCCGGAGACGGAGAAATAGAAATCAAAAAAATAAAACCCGTTGTCTTTTCTGACATCAGTATGGAATGGGGTGGCGATTTAAATATAAACGAACTTTCGGCAAGAGGAGTTTTTACCGGATTTGAGGACGGAACATTTCAAAAGGACAGAGTCCTGACCCGAGCCGAAATGGCAGCCATATTTTCAAGAATGTTTGATGTAACGCCAAAAGACGGTAATTCTTCTTTTTCCGATATTTCTTCCTCCGATTGGTTCTGCGGATATGTAAATGCTCTGTCTGAGTTAGGCGTATATGTGCAGGATGAAAATTTCAATCCTGATAATCCGGCAACAAGAGAACAGTTGATTCAGATGACATTCCGTATGCTTTCCGAATTGGGATACATCGAAAAAAATGATGATTATGATTTTTCCATGTATCCGGATTTTAATGACGTTTCGGATTTTGCAAAAAGTGGATATAACGGACTTCTTTCAAACAAATACAATGTTATCTATGATATGATTGAGAATGATTTTATGGATACGGCAGATGATGAATTTTATCTTCTTCCTCAAAAGCCCGTAACAAGATATGAATGTGCGCAATTCTTATATATGTTTATACGTAACTTTACAGACAACAATGCCCCGGCAATCAGAATTGAATCAGCACCCGATATAGAAATACCAATACTTGACGGTTCAACCTCTACATATGATATTACAAAAAATATATACAGTCAATTTTATCAGAATTACGGAAATTACCCTGATTTTCCACAGGCTCATTCTAAAACTTCAAATTCATATAAAAGACTGATTGACAAAGAGGTTGATATGATCTTTGTACCTGATCCGAGCGATGACATTAAAAACTATGCCGAGGAAAAAGGCGTTGAATTACAATATATTCCTATAGCATATGAAGCCATGATATTCTTTACATCAGATCAAAATAAAGCAAACAATATAACGACCCACCAGCTTCAGGATATTTATATTGCAAATGCAATAAATAACTGGAAAGAGATGGACGGTGATAATGCGGAGCTTGTTGCTTTTTGCAGAAATAATGACAGCGGAAGTCATGCACAAATGGAAAAATTCATTTTAAATGGAAGTGAAATAAATGAAGCCATTAAAAAAGAGCATACTTCATGGCTGATGTCGAGCATTCTTACCGAAGTAGATGACTATAACAAAGAGCATCCGGGTAAATATGCAATCGGATACAGTCTTTACTATTACTATTACAACATTCAGTCCATTTTAGGTCCGTTAAATCTTAAATTATTAAACATAGATGATGTTGAGCCAACCGAAGAAAACATAAAAAACGGAACATATCCCTATACAACAAACTATTATGCCGTAATTCGCAATGAAGATAATCCCAAAGTTGATGCCTTTGCAAAACTTATGCAGGGTGATTTTGGAAAAGAAATTGTCAAAATAAGCGGTTTTGGAGTAATTGACTGATTTTAATATAATAAAAGGACAGCTGTACATAATCGGCTGTCCTTTCTATTTGAAAATGAATATATAATAATTCATTTTCTCTTTTGTATTAACAATATTTATCTGATGCCTATATTATCAAAATCAATATAAATGAAATTGGGAATAAATCTTTGAATTACACTCAAATCTGTATATTTACCATCTTCAAAAAGTTCCTGTGCCAATATTTCATTTGAATATACCTCGGCACTTGGAAGCGCCGTTTCATCAAGGCTTACCATTCCCGATGAAATAATTGCATTATTGTACACACTGTTATATTTCGGCTCAGTCGGTTCATCTTCAATAACATCGACAAGTTCTGAAAAACAATCTTTAAATGCCTTATTCATAAGTGCTACATATGCGTTTGCTTTAATTGTCGCAAGACTTGACGTTGAATATATATGTATTATATCCACAGAATTTTCACAATTGATAAAAATATTTGAATAAATATCATTGCATCTTCCGCCGTGAACAAATACCCCCGTTTCAAGATTTTCAAAAACATTACCGTAAATAATTGCATTGTACATTAAATCATCAAGATATATTGCATTATTTCCAAGTTCTTTTAAGCTCTTTCCCAAATCATGAAAATAATTATACCTAAATATATTTCCTCCCGAAATCCAGCTTCGTCCGGTATAAACCGCCCCCGCATCGCTTGAGTATCTCAACACGTCATGGATATCGTTATATTCATATATATTATTATTTCCGTATGCACTTATTGCCATATGGTCACAGTTATATATTTCGTTATATGCAACATAATCGCCTATTCCCTCAAGAGAAACAGCAGGATTGTATGTTGTTTCAAGCATACCGAAATCATGTATTTTATTATTTACTATTTTATTATTTGCGGCTTTCATGGTTTTTTTACTTCCTGATTTAACTGTAATCCCTTTTCCTCCCATATATGCTATCTCACCGTTTGCAAAATCACAGTCAATAACATTATTAAGATTAAGAGCATATTTTCCTCCCAGTGACATACTGCATTTATTAAAATCGACATTTGAACAATTAATAACGTCTGCAATACCATTTCTTGTTCCCGAAAAACTGATTTTTTCAAATGTAATATTTTTTACTCCTTCAACCTCTAATATCGGTTTATCATAAATACATATCCCAACGTTGGAGTTTTCAATATTTCCTTCAGGATAGATATACAGTCTGTTTTTTTCTCGGTCTATGTAATATTCTCCCGGAGAATCAAGTTCTTCAAAAACATTTACAAAATAAAATCCCTGGTCATAGATAAACCCTCCGTCAGACGGGTGATATGTTGTTATTTCATTATCAGAAATTGACGACAGTTTTATAAATAAATGCTGCCAGTCATATCTTGGATAGCAAAACATCCATATATCGTCCTTTTCCCACGAATCAGTATCTGCTCCTGAGTATAAGAATCTCCCTCCGCGGTTATTTGGATCGTTTTCATCAGCACTTGAAAAATTACCGTTATCATAAACATTTTTAATCGAAAGATATCCGCTGTTCGGATACCGCGAAAGTGTCATGGGGTTTTCATTATAATATACTCCAACAGGTGAAACCGGCATACTGTAATTTTGACCGTAAGGAACAAGTGCCGGTATATTATCTATTCCATATTCGGAAAGTTCATAATATATAACATTTTCTGCTGCTTGCTGCTTTAATCTATCCGCTTCACCGCTTTCTTCAGCTGTATAGAATCTTGTTAATTCAACAATGTTTCCTATTTGAGTGTTCTCCTCTATTGATGTAATCTTTACAGGCAAATCAAACCCCTCTAATAAATCATTGTTGATTTTTATTGTATCCGTCACCGTGTAATTGTCATTTAGCAAAACCACAACAGCTCCAGTATAGATGGTTTTGTCCGTATTTGCCGAAAGTTCCGACAGAGCCTTTTCAATACTATTACAAGGATATTCCAACGTTCCGTTTCCGTTTTCTCTGTTTTCATCGACATATATTATTTTGTCTTTAAAAAGCGTCTGTTTTTTTCTGTAAGGCGTCATTTCGTCAAGGCTGTTGAATATAAAAAGTTCCATATACCAGTCATGGCCGGCATTTTGCGGAATTGTCAAAGTTTCTTCACATGGACTTTCGTTAACGGCAGATGTCATACATACAATCTTTCCTTCTCCGTCCTTTATTGCAGCCGCCGCAAAATAGCCTTTATTCTGTACATCATTTACACTGAACGATACCTTTACATTCTTTCCCGCACCGTCCGAAATATGAGAAAGCTGCCGTCCAAATTCATCATATAGCTTTACTTCATCTATCCCTATATAATCAGATGTGGAAAATTCAAAAGTTTCTCCCGCACAAAAGGTATTGTAAATTGTTTTTAAACCATTGGCAATATTTATTTTGTATTCCGAATTAAAATATTCCTTGCTTTTCTCAAAACTTATCTTTATTCTTCCGTAACCCGCGTCATATCCGTCGGTTTTGTCCGATATATCCGTATATGTCACATTATAAAAATTTTTATCAAGCAGATTTCCGTTTCTGTACGCTTCTACATAATCATCAATATTCTCATCAGAAAGTCTCAAATCATAATCAAAATAAACACTGTTTTGTTCCGCCTGTAATTTTCCTTTTGCATTTGTATCAATTATTTTCCCGCCTGTTTTGTATATTTTAATATTGTCTATCCATAAAATTCCGTCACCGGAATCGGGGCCGTTTACTCCATCATAATTTGCAGCACTAAAAATCAAAGATGAAATGTTAAAAAACCTTTCATCGGTATTAATATCGTAAAAATCAGAAAGAAGTTTTCCATTCTGTGTTAATTCATACCGATATTCACGGGTATCAAAATTAAACTCCTGCATTACATGAAAATACTCATAAGGTTCCTCCATTATAAACAGCCAGGTATTCATGTCTTTCCATAAAGAATCTGTTTTCTGACAAATTTGTGCCGGACGTGCCGACATTGACGACATAAAATTGCCTATGTCACTAAAATAAGCACTGTTATTTTCAAACCTGAAATCAAATTCTGCTCTTATTTTTCCGCTGTTTTGAATATCAAAATTATAATTTATTCTTGAGCTTCCTTCAATTTTCGGCTTTGTAATTTTAAGTGCATTATCGTTTGTTTTTATATCTTTATCGACACTTACTATTGTATCGCCTGTCAATTGCATATCAAATGCCTGCGGTATCACACCCTCCGAAAAATCGCATTTAGAAATAACATTTTCACAATAAAAGTTAAGTTCAAATTTCTGTCCCCATTTAACCGAATTTGCTGACTTTAAAGAAGGCAAAAGAACAATACTGTATTTTTCGCCATGACTGTTTTTTTGCAAAAAATCTATTACCAAAGATTTATCAAGCGATATAATGGTATAATCCTCACTATTTACTTCCTCATCATTACATAAAATTATAATATCCGATTTATCGGCTTTCATTTCTTCATCAAATGTCAATACTATACTCTTTGATAAATCTACGTTGTATTCCCCATTTACAGGATTTGCAGATAAAAGTTCAGGTTTTTCACCCATTATTTTAATGTTATCTATATACATAACCCCGTTTGGATTTTGAGAGGACGTAATTTTTGTTCCTTCTTCATAAATACAGTCCCATGCATTTACACCAAATAGGTTATCTGTCGATATTGAAAAATTTAAATACGATATATTATTCTCAGATAAATTATAATCCTTTTGTCCCGAATAAATACACACGGTATCTTTATATACTTCAAAGTTTATCGAGGAGTTGTCCGTATCTATCGTATATTTATATGTAAGATAGTCATACCCTGCTTTTGATTTATAATCAAAAAGCCATTTACTGTCCCCGTCAAATATTCCCCCCTGCTTTATTTTGGGTGAGAGAATATTTGACCACTCGGAATTTCTTATACTTCCCATACTCTGGAAGTATTTTGTAGCTGACGATATTCTTGCATTAAATTCAATGATGATTTTTCCATGCTCAACTATAGACGGCAATTTTAATTCCGCATACATTGAATCTGTCGTATTGCCTTTTTCTATTTTTAATGCTTTTGATCCGCTAGCTTCATCCGTTTCTACCGTTATTTTATCATTCGCATATGTTTTTATATCCCAATTGCTGTCTTTAAAGTCCGCACCCTCCTGATAATTTTCAAAATTATGTTCAATAATTACCGTATCAGGTTCCTTTGCATATCCGACTTCATATATCCCCAGTAATCCCAATATAATCTGTAAAATAAGTAAAACCGAAATTGTTTTCTTTATTCTTATTTCAATCAACCCCTCTGATAAACAGAAATTTTCTTTTTTTACGTCAAGGGTATGGACAAATAAGCCCATACCCCTAAAAATATTAATTAATATACAAGGAAATATCCGATTACAAGTGCTGCATCAGAATTATCCGCATTTCTTGCTGTAAATGTTACAGTATGAGTTCCGACACTGTCTGCTGTAATACTTTGTGTTGATCCCGCCTGATTAAAATCCCATGAATTCTGGAAGGTGCTTATTGTTCCTGTCTTTGTTCCGTCATCAAGATTATAATCAATATTCATACCCGACATTCCACCATAGTTATAGATTGCTATAGCCTTACCATAGAATGTTACCGTAACACTGCTTCCATCAACAGAAGTTTCAACAGATCCATCATGGAACTTGTTTTCGCATCTTGTTCCCTCGCTCCATTCACCTGCAAATTGAGCCTCGCGCCATGAAATTTCTCTTGCATTTTTATATTCGGAAACATCATTCAATGCATCAGCATTTGTATTCATTGTCTTTATATGTCCCGTAAAATCTGAATCAATTACCGATATGATATAATCAGCATAAAGTTTTCCGCCTTCTGCATTTGGGTGTGTTCCGTCAGCCGTTATATTTTCCCATGATGTATTACCTGCTTCAATCTGTTCTTCTGTATATGCCTGTACATTTATATATGGTATACCGTAATACTCATTAATTTGTGAATGTGCCGCATAAGCTTTGCTCCAGTTTTCACTGTCGGTCGTATTTGTCTTGCTTCCGAATGCAACCGATATTACCGCAGGCTGATGATTTGAATTCATAAGCTGTCTTATAACATTTTCATAAGTTGCAGAACAGCTGTCCGAAACTGCCGAGTCATTTATTGTACTGTCCACAAAGACAAGGTCAGGGCTGTTTTTTATAATATCGTTATAAACTCTGTATTGCTGAAGATACGATCCCGTTCCTCCTACTCCTGCAATAACATAATTTATGTTTCTTCCCGAAAATTTTTCATTAAAATAATTTTTGAGCGGTGTTATCCATTGTTCCTGTTCTGTTATCGAACCCCCGATAAAGGCTATTGTAATATCATCGGAAGTGTTGTTTATTACGTCCGCACCGTATGTTCTTGCAATAGGAGCAGTAATTTCAACAGGGTCAGAAACCGGGGTCATATTGTTTACAGTGTTCCAAACATAACAAACATTTTTTGCACCCTTTGTTACGGTTACGGTATTATACATCTGTTCTCCCATATTTACCGCTTTATTGTCACTTACTGCTTCAATTAGTTTTCCGTTTTCATCATATGATGCGAAAATCAATTCAAATCCGCCCGAAACCGCAAAGTTCTTTGCATTGTATGCAATATCCATTTTTGCAGTATCTGCCGCGTTTTGTGATACATTTACAATATCCAAAGCAAAATCCTCACCTGTTGTAAATGAGAAACTGTACGGTTTTGTCATGGTATATCCGTTTTCACCATATGTTTTTAAGTTTGATACAGTTATGGTATATTCCGAATTTTTGTCCATTGAACCGTCAAAAGATATTTTAATATTCTTTTCGTCTGATACCGATACGCTGTAATTATCTACAGGCTGTGAATCTTTTAATACTGTTATATTTTCTTTATTTACCGTATCAGAATTTAAAACAACCGATGTTGACAATATAATATCAGAATCAACCTGTACATTTTCGGCTCCGTTTATCGGTGTTGTCCACACAATTTCTGGAGCATTTAATTTCTCCACCTTGATATTATCAAAGTAATACTTTGCACTTCCTTCTTCTCCGTACAGGCTGTAATTATCATCTTTTGTAACCTGCAGCAACAAATGTTCAAAAGTTCTTGGATTAACTGTAAGGTTTTCTCCTTTATATTTTAATTCACCGTCAATATAATAATATATATTGTAATCACCGCTGTCCATATTTATATATTTTTCTATTGTGAGATATTTTGTGCTGTCCACATTTGGGATAATATATGCATATGTTCCCCCTACCTGAGGTATATAATATCCTCCGTGAAGATATGAACGGTCGGTTGACTGCCAGCTTGAATTTGTTACTGACAGCATATTTGAAATTCCGGCTCTGTAGTTTTCACTTCTGAAAGACTGGGTTATTTTAATCATCCCCGATGTTACAGGTTCATCCAAAATAAATTTTAACATTGTTTCATTCTTTGTTGCAAGATTTTCCTCTGAACGTTCAATATATAATGCTTTACTTCCGTATTCATCCTTTTTAACCGATACAGTATCACCGTCTGCAACAACTACAGATAATTCCGATGAGTTGCTTAACGGGCCTTCTTCATAATCTTCAAAATCATACTCCATTAAAACAGTAGAATCAATATATTTTTCAACAGTAAATTCAGTTTCTATCGGCTTATTGGTAGAAAGAGTTTCATCAGAATTTAATATACCCTTATTTACAATAAGTTTATAGGTATTTCCATACAAAAATCCCTCTTTTGGAGATACCTTTACAGCACCGTTTTCTGCATATTCTATGCTGTAAAGCGATGAATCCATAATTTGTGAATTTTTATAAAGGACAAAATTATCACTTGTCAGCGAAGTTTCAGACGGTTCTGCGTTAAAATATACATAAAGCTGTGCATCTTTTGATACATTCAAAGAACCGTTTTCAATTGAAGTTCCCTGTGCTTTAAAGGTATATGTTGAAATTTTTATATTGTCTACATACATTACTCCGTCAGGATTTGAAGCATCAGGCATATTCTGTTCATCATATACACAATCCCACGCATTTACATGATACATTGCATCGGTTGTAATATTGAAATTCAGATACTTAAAGTTATCCTTTTCATGAGTATCTTCTTTATGCAATAATCTTACACCGTCTTTATATACATTATATTCAACCGTTTTGTTATCAATATCTATGATCTGCTCAAATGTTGCGTAATCATATCCGATATTATTCTTATAATCAAAATTAAGTTCTGTATCTCCTTTAAACAGTCCGGTACTCTTTATTCTCGGTCCGAAAATAGAACTCCACTTTTCATTTCTTGTTTCACCGAAAGTTTTAAAATATTTTGTTGCCGACGCTATTCTTGCATCAAAGCTTACAATTATTTTTCCCGAAGTAATCGGCTGAGAGAGTCCGTATTCAGCATACATATCGGTTGTTGTTGAACCCTTTGATAACTTTAGAGCCTTTGAACCGCTTACAGGATCGGTTTCTATGGTAATGCTGTCGCCCGTATCCTTTTGTACTGCCCAGCCGTTTGAAGCATTTAAATCTGAACCTTCATCATAATCCTCAAAATCAAAACTTTGTATAATTGACGGATCAATTTCTTCAATCCTGATATTATCTACAAGCATTACCGCATCGGGATTATTTTCAGTTACAGTTTCCCATGCGTTAAATGAACCGTTTGACTCAGGTTTTCCTATTCCGAATATAATTCTTTTAAAATCATCACATTCAAAAGTATATTCTTTGTTTACAATTTTTGCTCCGTCTTTGTAAACAGCCGTAATTACCTTTTTTTCGTTCATGTTTACTATATGCTCAAATGTTGCCGTACTTTTTTCAATTTTTGTTTTGTAATCGGTACCCCAACATTCAACTGAGCTTTGATTATAATAAAGCGCCGTAGTTCCGAAAATATACGGTTTTATAATTGTACCATAATTATCTGACTGCAATGTTCCAAGACTCTTAAAATTTCCAGATGCCGACTCAATCTTTATGTCATACATTACCTTATATATTCCGTCGGTTATTTTGTCATTAAATTCATATACTGCATTAAACTGTCCAGTCACAGAATCTTTTATAATTTTTAATGCCTTTGAATTTGTTTCGCTGTTTATTGCTATTTCCGCTCTGTTATTGTCATCTCCGTACTCAAAACCAATACTGCCAAACGAATCTGTTATTTTTGAAGAGCTGTTAAATACCGTTCCTTCAGAATATTCTTCAAAATCAATATTTGTTAATACAGACTCATCAGCATTTACCAAACTGACAGGCATCAGAAATGTTGCCGATATTGCAGCACTTATTACCATCGACATAAGTTTTTTCATTTTCATTTTTTTCTTCCTTTCGTTTTATAATTTATATTTCACCTTATTTCCTATGATGTCTTTTTGTTATGCTTAAAATAGAATGCTGACATTAAATCAATCTGATACTTTCCACTCTGCATTTACCCTTTGTTGCACCCTTAATTGCATATATTCCGTCCGCAGAATCAAATATGTCTGCCACATCATTATAATAGTATGTATCATCTTTTCCATAGCAATCTCTTAATAACAGACTGCCGTCTTTTAACAGCATACAGTTTTTGCCTATTGCTTTTATATCATAATCATATTCAGTAACAGAATTATCTTTTAATGAATATATTGAATGGTCTTTGCAGTAATCAACAGAACTACCGTAAGCAGTTACATCATTTACGCCATCATCAATCTCTTTACCGTTTTTATAAAGCTTATTTTCAGAAATTGTATAAAAATTACCGTTTTCGTCAACCGCAGCTTTTTGTCCGGTAAATCCTGTCTTTTCACCGGCTGTAGTTCTTATGTTATTTTTCTTATCAATATAATAAATAACTTTATTTTCACCTAAAAATACCCGTTGTACATTATATTCAAGGACTTTTTCGCTTTTGTTCTCCGACAGAATAAGCTTTCCGTCATTTGAAACAATATATTCACAGCACCCGTTTTTTGCATAAGACTTTACATTATTGTATCCGATTGTTTTCCATCCATCATCTGCCGATACAAATTTAAAAATTTCCCCGTCTGTTTCCTCGTAAGATGAATTTAATACGATTTCCAACTTCTTTGCCTTTGTTGTAAAATCAATTTGTACCATTCCTCTTACGCCGTTTAGTTTTCCCTC